>NZ_JAUBTL010000074.1:0-31179 GCF_036702475.1 Microcoleus sp. D2_18a_B4 | reverse complement strand
TCCTTCTTCCTTCTTCCTTCTTCCTTCTTCCTTCTTCCTTCTTCCTTCTTCCTTCTTCCTTCTTCCTTCTTCCTTCAAATCAGAAACCGAATAGTTACATAAACAGCCGCAGCCACCAATTGCACGGCCATCACAGGAAGCCCGTAACGCAGAAAAGTTTGAAAAGAAATCCGGCGTCCGTGCTGTTCAGAAATTCCCGCCGCCACTATATTAGAAGAAGCTCCTACCAAAGTGCCATTTCCGCCTAAAGTTGCTCCATACATCATCGCATAAAACAGCGGCAGCACAGCAGGTGGAAACTGCCCTGCAAAATCCGGCGCCAGCACTTCTGCCGGTGCAAGCCCGACATTGACAACATACTGTTTTAGCAGCGGCACCATCGCCACTACCAGCGGAATATTTGGCACCACACTGGACATCAAACCCACAAAAAATAACAAAACTAAAGATCCCAGAAAAATATTCTTACCTAAAATCACTGCTAATATTCCAGATATACTGGCGATGACTCCGGTTTTTTCCAAACCGCCAATCAGCACAAAGATAGACATAAAAAATAGCAGGGTGCTCCAATCTAAATCCCGCAAAATATTATTAACAGAATCAATTTGGGAATGGTGAGCTAAAAGCATTGCCAAAGCAGCCCCCAACAAAGCAACGGCTGCCGGTGAAATAGGCACGGGCAGAGACTCTCCTATTACAAAAAAAGTCAGCACGAAAGCTATAATTAAGCCGCCTACTACTAAAACTCGCGGGTGATTGATTTTTGGGTGGGGCAAATGTTCCAAATCGTCTAAGTTCTTGTGCCAAATTTCGCGGAACAGCCAAGGCAACATAACTACTATCACTCCTACTGCGATCGCCCCGCCCAAACTTAACTTTAGCAGGTAATCTGCAAAGCTCATGTTAATAGCATCGCCGACAATGAATGTCGCCGGATCGCCCACGATGGTCAGCAGTCCCGAACTGTTAGCCACAAATACCATTAAAATCAGTAACGGCACAAAATCTACACCTACTTCTTCTGCCATTGGCGGAATTAATGGTGCTAGCAGCATGACTGTCGTGGCATTGGGCAAAACTGCACAAATTGGCGTAGTAATTGCGACAACACCCAGCAAGAGATTTTTGCCTTTGCCTTTAGCCAAAAGCACAATTTGAGTTGCCAAGTATTCAAATACTTTGGTAGGCTCAAAGGCTCTCACCATTACCATGACTCCGAAGAATAAGCCCAGCGTGGCGTGACTCCGACCGATATATTCGATCGCGTTGTTTAACGTCATCACGTGGGTAAACACCAGAATCACTGCTCCCAGAAATGCCGCAACTGTTAGGTGTATCCATTCTGTAATTATTAAGAAAATTACACATATAAATGTTGTTGCAGCAATCACAGCTTGTACGTTTTCCATTTATTCCCCTGAACAATTTAATACTTAAAATTAAAAACTATTAGTGTGAGGCAATGTACTACTTTATGGCTCTTCTGTCAATAGGTTTAAGGGCTGATTATCGTAGCAACACGCTGGGATCGACCCCTAGAGAGAGATCCGGCACAGGGAAAAAATCACCTCAAAACTACTTCTTTTGGCAGGGTCGCGATCGCCAGAAGTTTGGTATGGCGATCGGGCGATCGCTCAACTACAATGAAGCATGGGCAATCTCTGCCAAACTCAACCCCCACGCAGACATCATGGACTACAGCCAAGTGCTCGCCGACAAAACCGATACTATCGTCAAAAACTGGATTGAAGCAGTTCGTCAGGATCGGAAAATTGAAACCGCTGACGCCTTACCGCACTCAGCAATCGAAAATCACATACCTCACCTGCTGGCGGCGATGGTCACAGTGCTTTCCCAATATCAAAACAGCGAAATAAAACTAATAATTGAAGCCAGTTTAGATCACGGATTTCTCAGAGCCGAACAAGGCTACGACGCCGCAGAAGTAGCCCGCGAATACCATTTATTGCGTCAAGTAATATTCTCCCACTTAGAAGCCGAATTGCTAGCAGGAAGCGTCGCAGACGTATTCAGAGCTTTTCGGCTGATAGATGCCGTACTAGACGAAGCAATTGCCCAGTGTTTCAATAGCTACGTCGATCAGAGGATGCGGGAACTTCACCAAATCCAAACTCAGTTAACACTCACCAATCAAGAGCTCAATCGCCTCGTCAGCGTCAATCAAGAAAACGTCTACCATTTAGCTCACGAACTCAAAACTCCTCTCAACTCCATTATTGGTTATTCCGAACTGTTTTTGCGCCAAGAAAAATGGCAATCTGAAATCAAAGATACCCTCCCCGGCATCGAACACATCGAGCGAGTATTACGCAACGGCAGACAGTTGCTTCGCATGATTAATGACACACTAGAACTTTCTCGTGCCAATGCCGGAAAAATTAAACTTAACCTGCAGCGAACTAATGTACAATCTGTAATTAACACCGTACTAGAGATAATGCAGCCAATTGCTGATGCTAAAGGATTAAAGCTCGCTGTTACCAGCGACTGCGGGCCAACACAAGTAATCTCCGACGGACAGCGGCTGCAACAAATTCTGATCAACCTGGTGAGCAATGCCATTCGCTATACAGAATCTGGTAGCATTGAATTAAGTTGCCGCCCTGCTGGAGAAGCAAATTGGGCGATCGCAATTACAGATACCGGCATTGGCATCGCCCCCGAAGATACAAACCGCATCTTTGACCCCTTCTTTCAAGCAGGAGAAGCAGGCAAACAGCTCTTTCCCACCGAAAGCACTGGCCTGGGATTAGCAATAGTATCGCGGCTCGTCTCGCTGCTGCAAGGCAAAATCGAGCTAGTATCAGAAATAGGAGTCGGCTCAACTTTTACCGTGATTCTGCCCCAAGAAGTTAAAGTCCTCCAAGAAGTAAGCTAAACATTAAGTTCAAATTTTTACATCCGAAAATCCTATGCCTGCAGCAAACCTTAGCCCTTCCACCACAGCCTTTCCCCTCACCGCCGTAGTCGGGCAAGAAGCAATCAAATTAGCCCTGCTGTTAGCAGCAGTCGATCCCGCATTGGGAGGAGTTGCGATCGCAGGCCGCCGCGGCACAGCAAAATCAGTAATGGCCCGCGCCTTACACTCATTACTGCCACCCATTGAAATTGTTAAAGATTCTTTTTGCAACGCCGAACCTAATGAAATTATTGCCGAACAGGCATCAGGGTTGTTACCAGAAAATGGCGGGCAAAATGCCCACACCACCGATACTAATTCCTTAAATACTGAAATAATTCCCACACCATTCATTCAAATTCCTTTGGGTGTCACCGAAGACAGACTTTTAGGTTCCGTCGATGTCGAACAATCAGTAAAATTCGGCCAAACCGTATTTCAACCAGGACTCTTGGCCCAAGCAAATCGAGGCGTACTTTATGTTGACGAAATCAACCTCCTCGACGACAACATTTCCAACCAATTGCTAACAGTATTAACCGAAGGGCGCAACCAAATAGAGCGCGAAGGCATTAGCTTTCAACACCCCTGCAAACCTCTATTTATCGCCACATACAACCCCGAAGAAGGGCCGCTGAGAGAACATTTGCTCGATCGCATCGCGATCGTACTTTCAGCCGACGCAGCACTCGAACTAGAAGAAAGAGTCTATGCAGTAGAACAAGCTTTATCCTACTCCAGCTCCCCCCAAGAATTTCTCAATCAATACGCCGAAGACACCGACAACCTCAAAACCCAAATCATCCTAGCCAGAGAATGGCTCAAAGATGTCAGCATTAAACGCGAACAAATTGCCTACCTAGTAGAAGAAGCCATCCGGGGTGGCGTTCAAGGACACCGCGCCGAAATATTCGCAGTCCGCGTCGCCAAAGCCGCCGCCGCCATCGAGGGACGCACAGAAGTTAACGCCGAAGACCTGCGCCGCGCCGTAGAATTAGTCATCGTACCCCGCGCCACCATCATCCAAACTCCCCCAGACGAAAACTCTCCTCCTCCTCCCCCCCCACCGCCACCCCAAAAGCAGTCAGAACAAGAACAAGACGAACCAGAAAACCAGCAAGAAGACGAAGAAGACCAAGAGGATGAAGACAACCCGGAACCTCAAGAAGAACCAGAAAAAGATACCATTCCCGAAGAATTTCTCTTCGACCCCGAAGGAGTAATTCTCGACCCCAGCGTGCTTTTCTTCGCCCAAGCCGCCAACCGCCAAGGCAAATCGGGCAGCAGAAGCACCATTTTCTCCGAAGATAGAGGCCGTTACGTCAAGCCAGTATTGCCCAAAGGCCCCGTCCGCCGCATCGCCGTTGACGCCACCCTCCGAGCCGCCGCACCCTACCAAAAAGCCCGCCGCGACAGGAATTTAGACCAGGAATCCACCGCCGGCTCAATCACAAATCGAGAGAAGCGTGTATTTGTGGAACAGGGAGATATTCGGGCGAAGCGCTTGGCCAGAAAAGCTGGAGCTTTAGTCGTATTTGTCGTCGATGCCTCCGGTTCGATGGCCCTCAACCGAATGCAGTCGGCCAAAGGTGCAGTCATGCAGCTACTCACAGAAGCTTATCAAAGCCGCGACCAAGTTGCTCTCATTCCCTTTCGCGGAGAACAAGCAGAAGTGCTGCTACCGCCGACTCGCTCCATAGCCTTGGCCCGCAAGCGTTTGGAACGTTTGCCCTGCGGCGGCGGTTCCCCCCTGGCTCACGGTTTGACTCAAGCAGTGCGGGTGGGAGTCAACGCGCGGCAGTCTGGAGATATCGGTCAAGTTGCGATTGTCGCCATTACTGACGGACGCGGGAATATTCCTTTGGCTCGTTCTTTGGGGGAACCGATTGTAGAGGGAGAAAAGCCTGATATTAAAAAGGAATTGTTAGAAATTGCTGCGAAAATTCGTGGGTTGGGAATGCAGTTGTTGGTGATTGATACCGAGAGCAAGTTTATTTCGACTGGCTTTGCGAAGGAATTGGCCAAGACTTCTGGAGGGAAATACTATCACTTGCCGAAAGCTACCGAACAGTCGATCGCAGCTATGACTAAAAATGCTCTGCGCGACGCGATCGGCTAAAATCCTGATACCCGGATTTATCTGCGTTTATCCGCGTTTATCTGCGGTTAAAAATCCCAAAATTAGACTTTTTGCCCAAAGTCTAATTTTTAACTCTCACTCTCCGGCGAGTCAGCGCCAGCGAACCCGCAACTAAACCCAACCCTACCACCGCCGAAGGCTCAGGAATTCTTGCAGGGAGATGCACCGGCTTTCCCGGTCCCCGGCTCGGGATTGAAGAAGTTGTAACTTGGGGGAGTTGACCGGTCTGAGCCAGCAGCAAATATTCTGAGCCCTGCCCTGAAGAAGTGGTATAAACGGCTCGGACATTAGCTGCAACGGCAGCTTGACCGCCGGAAATAACGGCGGCGACAGCCAATAAAATTGCGGCTGTAGGTGGCAATAATTTGCGCTCAAAAAATGTGGGCATGGGACATTACCTATTTAGCAGTTTGTCGATAGAACTCGATCTATTCATTAATTTTCCGGGTATCCTCTGTCTAAGCTACCTTAGCCATTAACGGAAGCGATTTTAGATTTTAGATTTTAGATTTTAGATTTTAGATTTTAGATTTTAAATTTTAGATTATTGAAGTTTCTGGCCCCTAGTTTCAACTAAGTCGCAAATCAAAAACCTAAAATCAACTGTGGCCCCTGTCTCTAGCATATACTCCTTAATCCCCAATCGTAAATCCCCAATCCAAAATTGATTTACTTCAGCTATCTGCGAGTTGATAGACTTTAAGCTGGCCCCTGGCCGCAGATAGCGCCGGCCCTTTAACCTCAATTATAGCTTTGCCCCGACGCGCAACGGTGCGAGACAGCGACACGACACATACCTGTACGCAGTCGATTATAAACAATCGATCCCTGCTTTGGAGTGATTTCACCCCCGTTCTTTATCAAATCTTTAAACTCTTTCAGGTTTTGCAAACAAACTGTAAAGCTGTCAAAATAGAGATAGCAATTCTCAGCCCAAATTAGGTAAATCCTCGTGAGTAACACTAGCAATTTCCGCGAAGCCGTGCGCGAGGCCAAAAACCACGCGCTGGTAGGCCCCAACGTCATCTCCAACGCTCTCCCCTTCGTGGGCGGCGGACTTGTCTTAACTGCTGTCGGCACCTACGGGGGCCTCGGAGTGATCCGCAACTATCCGGGGATCTTCTTTCCCACCTTCATTGCTGCGATCGTCGTAGAATTAATTTTGTTCTTCGTCGCCCGCGCCGCCGCCGAACAAGGCAACAAAAATACCGCTTTGCCCCTGCTGGCAACCTACAGCCTGCTTTCCGGCTACACCCTCAGCGGGTTGGTGTCTGTAGCCCTCAGAAGCCAAGGCGTCGGCATCTCCGGCATCGCTTTTGCTGCACTCGGATGTGGCATTACCTTCATCGCCGCCCGCCAAATTGGCTCCAACCTTTCTGAACAAGACGGCATGGCCCTCACCAAAACTATCAGTTTAGGTGTGATTGCTTTGTTAGTCGTCGTTGGCGGTCAGTTTCTGCTCTCTCTCTTTGGCGTCTACACCCCAACCTGGTTGGAAATTGGCATTTCTGGCATCGGCGTGTTTATATTTGCCGGTGCTGCGATCGTCGATTTTTACATATTACCCCGCACCTACCGCGACGACCAGTATTTGCCCGCCGCTCTGTCGATGTACTTGACCTACATCAACTTGTTCATCTTTATTCTGCGCCTGCTGATTGCTCTCAACGGCCGGGATTAATTGAAACTTTAGCTTAAAAAAACCGCGGCTCGATCGACATCGAGCCGCGGTTTTTGATTAAGATTGGGAATCAAGATAGTCGTCATCTCGTCATCTCGTCCTCTGTCCCTTATTTAAAAAACTTATATCATGTCCGCAGGCGACAGACATGAAGTATAATGTTACTTTTTAATCACTCTATCAAAGGTCTTGTTATCTAATCCTGTCGATCGCGATTTCAATATTAATCACAAATTAATTGGAGAAAACTCATGTACTTAAAATATGAAGATATCAGGAGAGTCAGCGTAGAAATTACCTCCAGGTGCAATGCAGCTTGCCCGCAGTGTCCCCGCACCGACAACCCGATTTTGCCGGGGGCAGAATTAAAGATGCAGGATATTGAGAGAATTTTTCCCAAAGAGTTTTGCTCTCAGTTGGATTTGGTTTATATGTGCGGCAACTACGGCGATGCTATGACCAGCAATACCACAATTCCGGCGATCGAATATTTGCACCGCATGGGAGTTCCTCATATCTGCCTGTACACCAACGGTAGCGGACGCAATCCCGACTGGTGGCAAGCCCTGGCAAAGGCGATGACAGGAGAAAACGACAGCGTAATTTTTAGTATCGACGGCTTGGCCGATACTAACAGCATTTACCGCAAAAATACCAACTGGGATAGAATAATGCAGTCGGTTAATGCCTTCATCCAAGCTGGCGGAAAAGCTGTATGGCATTACTTGATATTTGAACACAACCAGCATCAAGTAGAAGCAGCACGGGATTTAGCCCAACAATTAGGATTTGTCGAGTTTGTACCGAAAGCAACCTCTCGTTTTGTGGCGAAAGAGATTTATGACAAAGAGTCCGCAAATCAGCAGCCTCAGAAGGCAGAAAACTCTCAGGTAGAGGCTAAGAGCGATCGCCCCAACCAACCAGCAATAACTAATGCGTCAGCCCCTCAAAATCAAACACAGACCGCTGTTGGGTTGCACAAACAAGCTGAGGACTGTTTGAGACAAGGACAGCTCTCAGAGGCGATCGCAGCCAGCCAACAAGCCCTAAAAATTCAACCTAATTTTGCAGCAGCCTGGAAAACTTTGGGCAATGCTGTTCAAGGTTTGGGGAAGATGCAAGCAGCAGCAGACTGTTACGCCAAGGCCCTCAAAATTCAGCCTGATTTTCCAGAAGTTTATGCTAATGTCGGCAGTCTTTATGCTCAACAGCAACAGTGGCAGCCAGCTAGTGCTTATTACCAAAAGGCGATCGAGCTTAAACCCAATTTTGCAGGAGCTTATCGCAATTTAGCTAAAGTGTTGACGCAGTTGGGGCAACCAGAAAAAGCAAATTATGCTTGGTATCAAGCTATAGCTATCGAAACATCTCAAGCACCAGAACCAACTCCTTCTGTCCCATCAAAGCCAGCCACCGAAGAACTCCAACCCCCATCGTTGGAACAATATAAAAATCCCCAGGGAGACCAATTTATCCAAGCGGTAGAAAAATTTGGTAGCCTAAACAATTACTACCGAAATGTAGAAATTAGCTGTCAAACTCAAGCCAGCAAAGAGATTTTCATCAGTTTTGAAGCGGAACTCTGGCCTTGCTGTTGGGTAAGCCATACTAAATACGCTGTTTATAACCACACTTACAGACCGCAAATGCTGGCTTTAATTGAAAAGTACGGAAATGGTTTTAATTCTCTCAGAACTCAATCGGTGAAAGATGCGATCGCCAGAGATTGGTTTCGCGAAGACCTCACAAAAAGTTTTTCCTGTTCCAAAAGGTTGGACGTATGCGCTCACGAATGCGGTAAAACTTTCAATTCAACAGGTTCGCAGTATATATAAGAAGTCATTAGTCATTAATCGTAGGGTGCGTCGCCACTCTTAAATCCCTAAAAAAATCGACAATCGATCGGCGACGCACCTTACTATTAGTCATTAGTCACAAGGAAGAATGCGGTGAAGCCGATCGAATTTCATGTCACGATTCAGGCAGGTTATCGGGATCGATCCCTTGCGATCGCAAATACTCAGCTAGGCGTTCGGCTCGCTGTCGTTCTACCCTCAACTGCTCGCGCATCTGCTCCGCCGCTGCATCCGGCAGGGGATAGACATTTCCTGACTCGTCGTACCAAACCAGAATTTCTTGCTCGATGCCCCCAATAACTTGCTGAGATCGCCCCATGCCCAGTCCCACTTCTGGCATCCAATAGGGTTCGCCAATCTGCTGGCGATACTGCCCGTCAATCAGCTTGTACACTTCAAACGGTTGATGCCGATCGCGCCGCCAGAATTCGGGGTTGTAAATAATGTAGTACAAAACCCCTAACCCGGCATAAATCGACATCTTCTCGTCGTACTCCCCACCGGGTTTGTGAGACACCATTTCCAATGCTAAGATCGGCACAACCTCGTTTTCTTCCCAGACAGCATAGCTGCGGCGAGATTTGCCCCCTTTTCGGCGCTCCACCCCCAAACTGAGAAACCCGTCGGAACAGGCACTTTGGGACTGATTCCCGTCGTGTGATACACCGCCATATCCACCCCAAAGTACCAATCCATGCGAGCCGACCAAATACCGATCAGGACAAACAACAATAGGTTCGGCAGCAGATTCTGGTCTTCGTTATCCACAGGGGTATCGTCCGAACAGGGCAGGTCTTCGGTGGACGGCAAGCTTAATTTTAGTTCTGGGGAAATCATCGCAGTTAACTTCCATCGAGATCGTTAACCTGATTTTAGATTATAGCAACTTTTTTTTAATTTTTAATGCGGTTAAATTTTCAATTTAACTGGTTCGCAGGATATCTAATTACGAAGAAACAATAACATTTTGTTGAAATATCCTAATTTCAGCTATAATTTGTAAAAGAATTCAAAACCATGAGGACTAACCGTGGAAATTCTACACATCAAACACAACATCGAAACATTGTCCGATCGCCTAACGGGTCTACAAGACTGTCTTTAGCTCAGCATTAACCGCCGAGAGCCAAAAGTTACAACAGCTAGCAGCACAGCCGAAATCGGGCAACAGCATCAATACAGGCGAACGGCTACTCCAAGAACTAGACGCACTCCAATCCTACCAGGCAAAACTCAACCAGTGCCAAACAATTTTGGCAGATGCTACAGCAGCAGTGGAGTTGCTCGAATTTCAAGCAGACGACGAACTAGAGCAAGAACTTCAAACTAATTTAGCTCAACTTAACTGCTCTCTCGAAGAGTATGAATTAGAGCAATCGTTGAGCGGGCCTTGCGACAAAAATGGAGCCTACCTGATAATTAATGCAGCAATAGATGACTTAGATGCTCTAGACTGGGCACAAATGTTGCTGAGAATGTATGCTCATTGGGGACAAAACCGAGGCTATAGAGTTATGTTGGTTGAAGATTCCCTATTGGAGTATGTAGAAATTAATTCTGCTATTTTGGAAATAGGAGGAGTTAATTCTCTAACTTTGGCAATAGACGGACGTTACGCTTACGGCTATCTAAAGTCAGAAACCGGAGTGCATCTACTGAAACGTACATCGCCTTTTAATATTACCAGAAAGCAGGCGAGTTCAGTGACGGTGGAAGTTGTGCCAATGTATGTGGAACTGGAGATTCCAAAGCAGGATTTAGAATTAATAATCTTGCCTCCTCCCTACGTGAGGTGTGTAGTCCGAACTTTGGTGAGGATTGTTCACATTCCTACTGGTATTTCTGCAATATCTGGGGAGGAGCGGAGTCGATTGCAAAATAGAGAAATGGCTTTGGCGGTTCTCAAAAGCAAACTGTTTGCTATTATGCAAAGACAAGGAGTTCAACAGCTTGCAGACATTCAAGTTGAGCGCCTAAAAACAGCCCTTAACCAACAAATTCGGGAATATCAATTAGCCAGCGACAGCGCGAATCAGGGCAAAGTTTTGGATCTGCGTACAGGAATCCAAACAACAGACATCGCCGAGGTACTCGACGGCAAAATTGACTCATTTATCAAAGCTGGTGTGCTGCTGAAAAATTGATTTGCACATTTAGAGCAAAATTTCAGCTAAACTCAAAAATACACCCCACAACTAGGAGAACTCACAGTGGAAGTTCTAGACATCAAACACAATATCGAAACTTTGTCCGATCGACTGGGTGCAACCCAGGACTATCTTTGACATCCCCGCACTCACAGCCAAAATTCAAGACTTAGAGCAAATCTGCGCCCAACCAGCATTTTGGGAAGACCAAGATCGAGCTCAAGAAACCCTGCAAGAACTTAATGACTTCAAATCTCATTTAGACCAATATCGCGGCTGGCAAACTAGCTTGGCAGATGCTAAAGCTATTTTAGAACTGCTGGAGTTAGAAGCCGACGAGTCCTTGTTCCAAGAAGCCTCATCGAGTCTTTCTCAGTTAACCCGCGAACTCGACCAGTGGGAACTGCAACAATTACTATCGGGGCCCTACGATGAAGGCGGCGCCGTTTTGACGATTAACGCCGGGGCCGGTGGCACAGATGCTCAAGATTGGGCGGAAATGCTGCTGCGGATGTACACCCGCTGGGGGGAAAGTCAAGGTTACAAAGTACATTTAATGGAAATTTCCGAGGGAGAGGAAGCAGGTGTTAAATCGGCTTCTTTGGAAATTGTCGGCCGCTACGCTTACGGTTATATGCGATCGGAAAAAGGCACTCACCGCTTGGTCAGAATTTCGCCTTTTAATGCTAACGACAAGCGTCAAACCAGTTTTGCAGGCGTTGAAGTGATGCCAATTCTCGATCGATCCGTCAAGTTGGACATTCCAGAAAAAGATTTGGAAATCACGACTTCCCGCGCTGGCGGCAAGGGCGGGCAAAATGTTAACAAGGTAGAAACCGCAGTCCGCATCGTTCACATTCCTAGTGGTTTGGCCGTCCGCTGCACAGAAGAACGCAGTCAGTTGCAAAATAAAGAAAAAGCTTTGGCATTACTCAAGGCTAGGCTGTTGGTGGTTGCTAAGGAACAGCGGGCTTCGGAAATTGCCGAGATTCGCGGCGATATGGTGGAGGCGGCTTGGGGCAACCAAATTCGCAATTATGTTTTTCACCCATACCAAATGGTCAAGGATTTGCGTACTGGAGTGGAAACAACCGCCATCGCAGATGTAATGAACGGCGAATTAGACCCGTTTATTCAAGCTTACCTGCGGCAGGAAAATCAGTTGGTCAGTAGTCAGTAGTCAGTAGTCAGTAGTCAGTAGTCAGTTGACAGTAGTCAATGAGGACTTCAGTCCGCAAAAAAGCAGGACTTGCATTCCTCACTACGAACCAATTTTCTGGTATGATTTTTGGGTTTTGGTCGATCGCCCGACCTTCAACAGGTCGCGCGGCCAAAAACCTTGATATGATAAAACTTGATCTACCGAACAAAAGGAGAAATAATGACCCAAGTTGTAATAGGCGAAAATGAAGGGATTGAGTCAGCCCTGCGACGGTTTAAGCGACAAGTTTCTAAAGCGGGCATTTTCCCCGACATGAGAAAGCACCGCCACTTTGAAACCCCGTTGGAAAAGCAGAAGCGCAAAGCTATTGCCAGAAGGACTAAGAGACGCTTCCACCGCAACAACAAACCCTAGAATTATTAGCACTAAATTGATTCGGCAGATATAATGCCTTGCGATTCTAGTACCGCAGCGACTCGGAGAATCACCGCTTCGCTGTAGGGAGCACCAATAATTTGTACCCCCAAGGGCAAAGCGCCGGGCCGCTGTACGGACACGCAAAGAACGGGCAAGCCAATAAATGATAGGGGTTGGGTGAACAGTCCGAGATTGGGACGCACTCTTGTTTCTTGTCCGGCTATTACCATTTTCTCGACGCCAATTTCAGGGGCAGCTATCGGGGTTGCGGGTGCGAGGATGATGTCTGTTTGTTGGAATATTTCGCGAATTCGATCGCGGTACCACTGTCTGAATCTCTGCGCTTGCAAGTACCAAGTCGCAGGGATCAGGGTTCCCGCTAAAAAGCGATCGCGCGTCGCCGGATCGAAGTCTTGAGGGCGCGATCGCAAATTGTCTAAATGCAAGTTTCCGCCCTCGCAGGCGGTAATGATAAATGCCGCAGCCCGGGCGCGATCGGATTCCGGTATGCTGACAGTTGCAAGCCCCCCTATTTTTGGGGGGTTTGTTGTTTTTTCTGTGCTAATACCACAATCCAAGACATTTGTCAAGGCTTTAGCAACTATTTCTACAGCATCCATTGCTTCCGGTTCGGCCCCTGTGGCGAAATACCCGTCAGCAACAGCAATTCGCAATCCTTCGATGCCTTGATTTAACTGCGGCGAACAAATTTCTGGCGGGCGTTGAGTGCAAACTGGGTCACGAGAATCAGGGCCTTGCAGGATATCGTACAGCAGCGCCATGTCTCTGATCGATCGCCCAAACGGCCCCACACAATCCAAACTACCCGAAAATAAATAAGCGCCCGCCCTGGACAAACGGCCGTAAGTAGGCTTAAACCCAAAGACACCGCACAAAGCAGCCGGTACGCGGATGGAACCGTTAGTATCAGAACCGAGGGTGATGGGTACAAAACCGGCGGCGACTGCTGCTGCGGAACCGCCGCTGGAACCGCCAGCGATGCGCGTAGTATCGCGGGGATTGCGAGTCGGCCCGTAGTGGCTGTTTTCGGTGACGAAACCGTAGGCATACTCGTCCATGTTAAGAGTACCTACGAGGATTGCACCGGCTTGTTTTAGTCGGGCGACCACCGCCGCGTCCTGGGTAGCCGGAGGATTGTCAGCGTTGATTTTTGACCCTGCTAGAGTAGTAATTCCGGCGATATCGAACAGGTTTTTGACAGCGAAGGGAACGCCTGCTAAAGGGCCTGGGTTTTGGTTATTTGCGATCGAATTATCTATATTTTCGGCTGCTGCGAGTGCGCTTGATGCAGTGATTGCAGTAAAGCAATTAAAAGCTTTATCCTTAACAGCAATCCGTTCCAAAGCAGCACTTACCGCCTCTGTAGCCGTAACCTTACCACATTTAACAGCCGCTGCCGTAGCAACCGCATCAGCCTTCTCTAAAAAACATCTGCGTTCATCTGCGTTCATCTGCCCTCATCTGCGGTTAAAAATCTAAGGTTCAAACACTGGCGCAGCTTCGATTGCTTGAGGTAAAGGGAATTCTGTAACGAGTTGGGCGATCGCAGCTATTCTCTCGAAGTTTACCACAACACCGGGCCGATGTTCCGGGTCTAACGGTAAGTTTATCAGTTCGGCCGTGCGATCGACATATTCTTCTATATTTGTCATTTATGTTCTTGCTACCCTTTGAGTGCGATCGATTATTGTATGGTAAGGGCGATCGGGTTGTCAGTTGTTATTGCTCAGCTTTTTATATTCCTCGGATTGTCTGATATCATCTAAAGGAGATTTAGGCTCTAGTGGTTCATCAGGACAAAACTTTATAGATGTCTGCGTTTCCCAAGAATTTAAATTAAAATTAACTTCGATTTGAACCTTTCCTTTTTGCCAACCCTTGGAACCAATTTTGAGAATTTGACACTCGATTCCTTCTTGAGGAGAGTTCCAGTTTAGCTCCCCTCCCCTAAGTTTCGTCTCTTCATTAATAGGCAGCTCTTTCATCAATTCAATTATCCGCTTCTGAAGTTTGTTAACTTCTACTGCATTAGCCTCCAATAATATATTTCTAAACTTGCTGGCTGCTAGCTCTTTAAACCGGCGCACCGTAAAAGTAGCTTTATTGAATAGCAAAACATCATCATCGCCGTCTAGTGTATCATATTTTTTATGGGCTTCAATCTTTTCGTTCATTTTTTTACACAATTCTGGTTCTTCCTCTTCAATACCATTTCCCGCTATCTTAGTCAAGCTCGTAAAAACATGAATTAACTCTTGGACTTTTCCCACTCAAACACTAACAGTTTCCCGCAACTTCTCAACAGCCACATCCAGCGGAGGCAAAGTAAAATCCTCAGCATCCATTAATTCCTTAACCTTCTCAAAAATCTCAACCTCCGCCTCTTCCTGATCCGTTAGCTTATCATAAAAATAAGGGTCGGTAAACCACTGCTCAAAAGCAATCTCTAACCGCCCATTCGGTGCTAGTTCAAACCGCCAATACTTAGAAACTCTACTATCAACCACCTCAAACAGCGGTGCAGGATTCTGCATGGGATAATAGGTGTAGTTATCGTCACAGATATAGTACCAAACATTACCCTGCGATTGGTAAAGAGCGTAGACAACATATTCTTTGCCAAGCGTTAGCGGAAATTCCACTTCTTTCGTAAAATAGAACTCAGGCTTGAGGTAACTTTCAGGGAGAGCATTACCTGTATTGGCAATACAGCGAATTTTCATGTTTTTTATAACTACAGATTTTTTAGTGTAGTTTTAGGATATGTACGTTTGAATTTAAACTCAACAGTTTGGGCAGTCTCGTTATTTCTGAACCAATGTACTTCAACAACTGCTCCCTCAATTACTGCGGTTTGGGCACTAACCATTTTAACCCAATCACCGACTTTGCCCCCGTAATTAGCGACCAATCGGGGAGCATCTCCCAACGGCTTATCTGCACTGCCTAGAATTCGTTTGCCGACGCTAGCTTTAGCATCTTGCAACAGAAGTTGCTCCGGCAAATTTCTCGGACTCTCATCGGGAATAGCACCTTGATTCACAATTTAACAGCTTCAAATATTGTTTGTCAAATACCATAAAAACTAATTTTAGCAGGTGAAGTTTCCGCCAGCAACTTTCCCCGCGAAATCACATACCGAACCGCAGCGCGCATCCTAATTGCATCATAACAATCCTCAGCATCCAACACAATCAAATTTGCAGGTTTCCCTGCCTCTATCCCATAATTATTATCTCCCAAATTCAAAGTTTTAGCACCGTTGACAGTCACCATATTAAAACAAGCTTCTATCTCAGCCATTCCCGTCATCTGACAAACATGAACCGCCATATGAGCGACATCCAACATATTTCCCGTACCTAAACTATACCAAGGATCTTGCACGCAGTCGTGCCCAAAACTCACATTCAATCCCTGCTGCCACAATTCCTTAACTCGCGTCACCCCACGGCGTTTCGGATAAGTATCAGCGCGGCCTTGCAGAGTGATATTAATTAAAGGATTGGCAATAAAATTAATTCCCGATTTTGCCAAACTTCCCATCAGCTTAAAAGCATAAGCATTGTTATAAGAACCGAAAGCCGTCGTGTGGCTTGCAGTCACCCGCGAACCCGCCCCGCTTCTAATCGCACAAGCTGCTACCACCTCCAAAAATCTCGACTGTTCATCATCGACTTCATCGCAGTGAACATCTATTAATCTATTGTATTTTTCAGCAAGTTCAAAAATTCGCTCAACCGACTTCACCCCATCTTCCCGCGTCAACTCATAATGCGGAATCCTGCCCACAGCATCCGCACCCATATCCAGAGATTTCTCTAAAAGTTTGTCATTTTCTGGACTTCCGTAAATCCCGTCTTGGGGAAAAGCCACAACTTGCAGAGTCATCCAATCTTTGACTTGTTCTCGAACTTCCAAAAGTCCTTGCAAAGCAGTCAGCGTCGGTTCGCTAACATCAGCGTGACTCCTGACAAACAAAATTCCTTGAGACGCTTGCAGCCTTAAAGTTTCAACCGCCCGTTTTTTGACATCATCCAGAGTTAAACATTGCTTTCGTTCCCCCCAGATTTGAATACCCTCGAACAAAGTGCCGCTTTCATTCCATCGCGGTTCCCCCGCAGTCAAAGCCGAATCGAGATGAATGTGCGACTCCACAAAAGGAGGACTAACTAAATTGCCTTGAATGTCGATTTCGCGTTCCCCAAGTTCTGATATCAGAGGCGAAACGGCGACTATTCGGTCATCCTCAATAGCAATATCAACCCTTGGGCGATCGTCGCCCGCACCTAACAAACGACATTGGCGCAGAACAATGCTATACTTTTGGTCAGGCATGACAATTGCACCTATTTTAATACTTGTAAAATTTATCTTTCCGGCGTTGGGATTCCGTATAGTGAGGCAAAAAGAATTCCCCAATCACTTGCGAACCCCCTCCTTCTCCTCCTCTGCGTCCTCTGCGCCCTCTGCGGTTAAAAAATCTTACTCAAAAAACCAACCTATAACCATAATCACCAAATCAGACAATCTCAAACTCCAGATAGTGATTTTTCACAAAATCAAAAGTAAAATGGTCAACCACATTAGTATCGCTCAATTCCAGATTGTAAAAATCAACAAAATCCGCATCAAAATACGGCCCAGCGTGCCAAGTCCCCACATCTAACTTAATAAAACAATTGCCCGGAATCCGAAAAGCAGCCATATCCTCTAAACTCGGTTTATAGCTATCCCCAGGAGGCGCAACCGCCATCAACCAATCCTGCCCCTCTAAAGAACCCAAACACTGAGTACATTTAATGTGTCGTGTAATTTTGCCAAACTTGCGACCTTTATGGTGCAGCCGCATAATGTAAAATCTAGGAATACCATTTTGCAAATTTAACTGAGCATCCTCAGCATCGAAAGACTTGCCATCAACAGCCGCAAAGATAACTTGACCGTAACTCCGAAAATTCTCCGGTGTCACCCATTGTGCGGACAACTGCTTAGTCGAAATTGATTCGCTCATAAATCCCAACATCCCTAGCTTGATCCGTTAGGAACATTCTAATACAGTAAATCCTCTCTCATCTCTTCTGGGTGCCCTCTGTGTCCTCTGCGGTTAATTAAATAAAAAAATCTAGTTCGCTTTCTCGATCGCCCAAAACACCCTTACAATCAAAATCAGCACACTGCTGCAAAAAACGAGCCGGAATATCAGGGCGAGCACCCCAATGCAAATGCAAATAAGAAGCGTGCACCTGACAAACTCCCCAACCTTCAGCAACCGCCTCAACTTCCCCCCGCTTCCCATACCTCCAACTGTGATAAACTGGATTACTCGGTTCAACAGTTAAATGCGATCGATGAAACTCATGTCCCCAAACCTCATCAAGAGCAGTTAACACCAAACTATCCCTCACCGCCACAGCTTCTCGGTATCCCAGCGTCAAACGCTTTCCCATCGCAGCAGCAGTTTTCAACACACCCACCCCAGGCCAAGAATTGCCATCGAAGTCTACAATAGAATCACACAAATACATCAAACCGCCGCACTCCGCATAAGTCGGCATTCCCGAAAAAATCGCCTTTCTTACCGCATCCCGAATTAAAACATTACCGCTCAATTTTTGAGCAAACACCTCGGGAAAACCACCACCAAAATATAACCCTTGCACATTGTCAGGAAAAACCGAATCATCAAGGGGACTCCAAAATACCAACTCGGCACCCAACTCTTCCAACAAATCAAGATTGTCCTGATAGTAAAAATTAAAAGCCCGATCGCGCGCAACTGCAATCCTCACTCCAAATTGTTTTCCCAAACAGTTGACAACATCATCTTTTTGAGTTACAATTCCCGAAGGGAGACTGTGCCTACCCAAAAGTTGCTCAGACCCCTCACCCCCCTCATTTAGAGTTGCAGCCAACAAAGGCAAAAGTTGCTCCCAGTCAAAACTAACAGCAGCCAAATCAGCCAGTTTATCGATCGCAGCATGAAGATTCGGCAACTCCTCAGCAGGAATCAGCCCCAAATGTCGATCGGGAATAGTAACAGCCTCATCCCTACGCAAAACGCCCAAAATAGGTAAATTGAGCGGTTTGAGAGCATCTTGAAGCAGTTCCAAATGTCGATCGCTCGCCACCCGATTCAGCACCAAACCAGCGAATTTAAGGTCAGGGTTAAAAGAACGAAAACCGTGGGCGATCGCAGCCACAGAACCAGAGAGCCTGCTGCAATCTATCACAAACAATACCGGCAAATTCAGCAAATAAGCAACATGAGCCGTAGAAGCAAAGGAAATAGAATAGTGTTGTTTTCCTTCTGGCTTCCTTAAATCCGTTAAATCCTTTACATCTGGTACAATCGTTGCCGAACTTCTATCGGTTACATCCGTTACATCCGTTACGAAATCCGTTGCCGAACTTTCTTCTTCTTTCTTCCGAGAAACACCATCAAATAGCCCCATTACACCTTCAACTAAGGCATAATCAACATCTTGAATCTGACGAGAAAAACACTTTTTTACATAAGATTCAGACGTTAATACCGGGTCTAAATTCCGACAGGGGCGACCAGTAACAAAAGCATGAAACATGGGGTCAATGTAATCCGGGCCTACCTTAAAAGATTGAACATTCAAGCCGCGACGGATTAAATAAGCTAAAAGGGCGATCGTTACAGTAGTCTTTCCCGCACCGCTGCGTTCGCCAGCAATTACTAAAGTCATAGTTCTAAATTATTAACCAAAAATAGAGAAAGCCGACAACTGATAAAGTTAGGAGTATTGGTCTTGAACTTCTCAAATAATACCTATTTAAGGAACCGCGAAGACGCGAAGATCGCGAAGGAAGAATGAGAAGAAGAGAGGTAATTTAGTGGCTTTTGGGAAGTAATTTAGAGTTTTGAGTCAAAGAGCATTATTAATTCAAAACTCAAAACTCAAAACTCCTAAAAAAGTAGGGCAGACATTGCCTGCCCCACTGAATATTAACTCAATCCTTCTTCCTTCTTCCTTCTTCCGACGGAGATCGCACTGACATCCGTTACATCCGTTACACAATCCGTTGCCGAACTTCTCTTTACCGCTTAGCCAACTTCAGCATTTGAGCCGTCACTGCCAAACTTTCTTCGTAAAGCACATCTCGGCCCCAACTCTGCAAGTGCTGGCCCAGCAACTGTTCCGTCACCTGATCGAACAGAGGACTCACCTGGTTAAACCGATCGGTTTGAGCGCCTCCCTTCGTTTCCATCCGCATACAGCCACCCGCTTCCGAACACAGAACCGTACCGCAGTCAGCCTTTTCGTTTGTAGAATTCAAACGCACAGCAATCAAATCGCCCGCGACATCGCCCGAATCAGCAGTAGGAATAGCAGCCAACTCAGCTTCGACAACCCGTTCGTCGGGCCCCGCGAATTTAATTCGCTTGATTTGGTAATCGCCCTCTTCCTGTTTGAAAGCAACCGGACGCCACTGAAGCCGACTCGCCAGCCAACCCAAATACATCAGCGCTTGCGTAGAATTGTCCTGTTCGTAATCGATCGTCACCCGATCGATTTCCCGAATCGCAGCCCGACGTTCCGGGGCGTCAAAAGCCTCAGCAGCCAACTCCTGCCACGCGGCCAGCCGGCGCCAATTCAGATCCGCGATCGGAATTCCCTCCTCGATCAGACTTTGCATCAACAGCAATTCGGCTTCACACTCAGCAAAGCTGCTAGAGTCAACAATCACAGAACTGCTAACTGCCGCCAGCCGCTGGAACAAACCTCGATCGGCATCAGGATTCGCTTTCCACCACAGCAGCGTCGGCAAATCAGCGATAGTCAAGGCCGTCACGATGCCGCTCACCCGTTCCAAAGCAGCTTCCGTACCCCGCAGCGTAATGTACTCGCAGCAGATCAGATTGCCGCTGGTGCGCTTGTGAACCGGACAATAAGCAGCCACTTGAGCCTGCACGCCCGTATCTTCCCCCGCCGTCGGGCACAGAGCAATAATCCGGCAGGGATTGGCAGCCACGATCGCGTCAGCCACCCCCGAACCCCCGGAACCCAAGCCACTAGATCCCATCTCCTCGCCTTTTGAATTTTTGCGAGCCACTTCTTCCCGCAAAGTCGCCAGCAATTCAGCGTTAGCTTTGCCAGTTCTCGGCAGCCCGTAAGCTTTTTGAGCCGCCCTGATGCTAGATGCCGTCATCGGCCCGGTAATACCGTCCACCGGCCCGTCGTAAAACCCCAGATCCGCCAATAACTGCTGAGTTTCTTCCGGTTCGTAGACTACAAAAGTAAACGTTGTTGCCCTAGTAGCGATCGGAAAATCGCCCTTAGACCCCGATTCTCTGTAACTTTCCCAAATTTGACTCAATTCGGCCTCTATTTGGTCGATCGACACATCTTTAGGACTTTGTAGCGAAACCAGGGGCGGAGCTTTCATCGGTGTCATCGTCATAAATCTTTTCTCCTTTGTTATTAGTCAGTTGTCAGTTGTCAGTGGTCAGTTGTCATTAGTCAGTTGTCATTAGTCAGTTGTCATTAGTCAGTTGACTGCCCACTACCCACTGCCCACTGCCCACTCACAACTGACCACTGACCACTGACTAATAACTCTTAAAGTCTTCGCCACTTGCGACCGTCTCTGTTAATTAGCAGTTCTGCTTCCGCAGGTTCCCAAGTACCCGCTTCGTATTTAGGAACCAAATCTGGGTCGTTGGAGGATTCCCAATCCATCAGCGCCGGCGTTACCACCCGCCAAGCTTCTTCCACTTCATCAGAACGGGTAAACAAAGTTTGGTCGCCCAGCATACAGTCAATTAACAGTCGATCGTAAGCATCCGAAGATGTCACCCCAAAAGAAGAACCGTAACTGAAATCCATATCCACCGTCCGCGTCCGCAAATCCGGCCCCGGCATTTTCGCCTCAAACCTCAGCGAAATCCCCTCGTTCGGATGCACGCGCATAGTCAAAACGTTAGGAGTAGTTTGTTGGGCCGCAGACTGAAAGATTAGCAGCGGAACTTCGCGGAACTGAATCGCAATTTCGCTAACTTTTTTCGGCAACCGTTTGCCGGTTCGCAGGTAGAAAGGCACTCCCTGCCAGCGCCAGTTGTCAATCATAAACTTCATCGCCACAAAAGTCGGCGTTGTCGAGTTGGGAGCAACCCCCGGTTCATCGTGATATCCCGGCACGGGTTTGCCCTTCATCCAACCTGCGGAATATTGACCCCGAATCGCTGAGAACTCCAAGTTATGCAAATCTGCCAAGCGAGTTGCTTGCAGAACTTTCATCTTTTCGGTGCGGATGCTGTCAGCGTCGAGCGAGTTCGGCGGTTCCATCGCCGTCAGACAGAAAATCTGCATCAAGTGGTTTTGCAGCATATCCCGCAACGCCCCAGAGGATTCGTAGTAACCGGCCCGGTCTTCTACGCCTACTGTTTCTGCAACTGTAATTTGTACGTGATCGACAAATTGGCGATTCCACAGCGGTTCAAAAATCGCGTTAGCAAACCGGAACACCATTAAATTCTGAACAGTTTCTTTACCCAAATAGTGGTCAATCCGGTAAACTTGCTGTTCTTGGCATACCTTCTGCACGACTCGGTTGAGAGCTTTTGCCGAACTCAAGTCCCGGCCGAAGGGTTTTTCAATTACCAAGCGGTTTTTGACTGGATCTGCCAGCATTTGAGCCGCGCCCAGTTGCCTAATTGCTTCTGGGAAAAAGTTCGGGGAAACCGACAGATAAAATATGTGATTGCCGCGAGTTCTCCTTTCTTCGTCGAGTTCCGCTAAGAAATCTTTGAGTTTTTGATAGCTTTCGGGGTTGTCTATGTCGCCCGGACAGTAGTACAAACCTTTAGCGAATTCTTGCCAAAATTCTTCATTGCCAATGCCGCCGCCAAATTCTTCAATGCCTTCGCGCATTTGCTCTCGGAAGTAATCGTGACTCCAAGGGCGGCGGGCTACTCCCACCACGGTAGTTTCCGGTGGCAAGCGTCGATCGCGCTTCATCTGATAAATTGCAGGTACCAGTTTGCGCTGGGTGAGATCCCCAGAAGCTCCGAAGATGACCAGAATTTGTGGTTCCGGCACTCGTTCTTTTCGCAAACCGACCCGCAGTGGATTTTCAAGTAGCGTTACCATTATTTATTTTCCTTGTTCTAGTGCTGTTAGTCTTGCTAATACACCATGATAGTTTGCGGTCATTTCTGCTAGTTGCTGGGTCAGAGAGTTAATTTGCCCTTCATACTCAGCTTTGACTTCCGCTCTGATTTCCTCCCTGAGTTCTGCCTTAATTTCCTCTCTGAGTTCCGCCCTCACTTCTTCACGAATTTTTATCCTCTCAGCAGCCAGTCGCACTTCCCAATCTCGATCGCGCTGTCGCAGTTCAGCTTTCAACTGCCTGTTTTCGGCTCGCAGTTGCTCCAACTCCAACGCCACAGCAGCAGCACGCCTATCCCTTTCTCTGTTTTGCTGTCGGATTTGCTCTCTAAGGCGCTGATTGTCCGATCGCAATTTCTCCAATTCTGAAGCATCATCCTTGCCAGTTCGCCCGCTGCCTAGTGATGGAAATCGCTGTTCAACCAAGCGCTGAACTGCTGCACCAGTGGGCATACCATTGGGCGATGACTCCACAGCCTCTTGCCAGATTTCGAGTTGCAGTTCTGGCGATAATCCTGTTAGAGGACGGACTTGGCGCTCGTTGGCTGGAAATTTGAGACCCATGGGTCTCAAATTTTCCATTACCCGTGCTGCCCCTATAAATCGATCTGCTGTGCGTCTTGCTATGCCCCACTTATCCTGACAATAAGCCTCAAAAGTTTTTTGGGTTTCCCGATATAATTTCTGTTCCCGAATTTCATCAAGGGCTTTGCCAACTTCGTAAAAAGTCTGAAGTCCATTTTCTACAATGGATTCCAGTTCTTCCAGCCTAGCCCGTTCGGTGACATCAAGTTGGGCTGTTGCATACTCGCTTTCTAGTACGGTATTGGTAGTTGGCATAGCAATTCCTCAGCGGTTGTAGATGGAGAATTCGAGTTGGATCTTCTGGCGAGATTCCTGCTAGAGGACGGACTGGATTTTCCTTTGTGGGATTTTTGAGACCCATGGGTCTCAAATTTTCCCGGTTCGGGATGGAAACTCAGCACTTGAGAGCCAAAATCATAGTTGATTTTCCTTTGTGGGATTTTTGAGACCCATGGGTCTCAAATTTTCCCGGTTCGGGATGGAAACTCAGCACTTGAGAGCCAAAATCATAGTTGATTTTCCTTTGTGGGATTTTTGAGACCCATGGGTCTCAAATTTTCCCGGTTCGGGAGGGAAAACTCAGCAGTTGAGAGCCAAAATCATAGTTGATTTTCCTTTGTTGGATTTTTGAGACCCATGGGTCTCAAATTTTCCCGGTTCGAGATTCAAAACTCAGCACTCAAGAGCCAAAACAATTATCTATTCCGACTCCTAAATGCTTCTGCCTTCAAGGATACAGATATCTGCCTAAGCGACGGGTGACAACTTCTGCACTTTCTCTTGCAAGGAATCCATCAGGGATTGGAACGGGGTGACGAATTTATCAATCCCGTCCAAGAGCAAGTCTGCCATCACTTGGTCCAAGTTGATGTCGATGTCGGGATCTTTGAGACTTTCGATCAGCGTGTAAGCTTCTGCAACGTTGTTCTCAATCCGGGGTGCGACATCGCAGTGATCGAAACAAGCTTCAACGGTGTTCGGCGGCAAAGTGTTAACGGTGTCGGGGCCGATTAGTTCATCGACGTACATGACATCGCTGTAGTTGGGGTTTTTGGTGCTGGTGGAAGCCCACAGCAAGCGCTGCACTTTCGCTCCTTTGGCTGCTAAAGCTTGCCAGCGATCGCTCGCTACGATCTCTTTATACTTCTGGTAAGCTACCTTCGCATTGGCGATCGCAATTTTCCCCTTCACTGCTTCCAGTTTAGCTTTTGTGGAAATATCGGTGACATTTTTGAGTTTCTCATCAATCTTGCCATCGATATTGATGTCGATCCGGCTCAAGAAGAAACTGGCAACAGAAGCAATATTGCTCACATCCAAACCTTTAGCCACCCGCGCTTCCAAACCGCGAATGTAAGCCCAGAAGGTTTCGACGTAGCTGTCAACCGAGAACAGCAAAGTCACGTTAACGTTAATGCCTTCGCTGATGACTCGCTCGACTGCGGGCAAACCTTCAGCGGTTCCCGGAATCTTAATCATCACGTTTTCTTTGCCAAGGGCTTTGTAATAGCGCAGGGCTTCGCTAATCGTGCTTTCTGTGTCGTTGGCGATCGTCGGTGGCACTTCAATGCTAATGTAACCGTCTAAACCATTCGACTCTGCGTAAACTGGGGCGAAGATGTCGCAAGCGTTGCGGATATCTTCAAATACCAGAGATTCGTAAATCTCCATTACAGATTTACCCGCCCGGATGCCAGCTTCGATATCCGCGTCGTAAATCACATTACCTGCGATCGCTTTCTCGAAAATAGCTGGATTAGATGTAATCCCCCGCAGTCCCCGACTTTCAATCATCTGTTTGAGTTCGCCGGACTCGATCAGATCGCGAGTCAAATTGTCCATCCAGATACTTTGGCCAATTTCTTTGATTTCTAACAGGTGATTCGTTGGTGTTGCTGTCATTACTGTAACTCCTACAATTTGATAGCTGTTAATTGGGACTTGGAAATTGGAAATTGAAAATTGAAAAGTGGTAATTGAAAATTGGCAATGGGGAATTGGTAATTGGGAGTCGAAAGTTATAAGTTAAAACCCTCTTCCTTCTTCCTTCTTCCTTCTTCCTTCTTCCCTCTTCCGACGGACATCGGACTGACATCCGTTACATCCGTTACATCCGTTACACAATCCGTTGCCGAACTTCCTTCACTTTTGGACTGTTCTAGGATTGCGCGATCGATCTTGAATAAAAGACTCGACCATCGCTACATTTTCTTTACTGCCGACAATCAAGGGCGATCGCTCATGCAGTTTGGTCGGCACAACATCTAAGATGTCTTGAATGCCCGTACTTGCCCGCCCGCCGGCTTGCTCCATCAAAAACGCCAAAGGAGCCGATTCGTAGAGCAAACGCAATTTGCCTTCGGGGTTTTTCACCGTTCCGGGGTACAAAAACACGCCTCCCTGGAATAAAATCCGGTGGAAATCTCCCACCAAAGCCCCCCCGTACCGGGCGGTGTAGCCTTCGCTGCGGTGTACGTAGCGAATGTAGTCTCTCAAAGATTCCTCCCACTGCCAGAAGTTGCCTTCATTAACGCTGTAAATCGGGCCGCGATCGGGAACCTTAATGTTTTCGTTAGCTAGAATAAACTCGCCCAAACTGGGGTCGAGGGTAAAGGAATGAACACCCTGACCGATCGAATAAACCAGCATGGTACTGGGGCCGTAGAGTACATAACCAGCGGCAATTTGTTTGTGTCCATGTTGCAGCAAGTCGGAAGCAGAGCCATCTGCATCGTCCCCCTCTTGCTTGCGGATGCTGAATATGGAGCCTACATTGAGATTGATGTCAAGATTGGAAGAACCGTCTATAGGGTCGTAGAGCAGACTGTAACGCCCGATCGGACAGTTTTCGGGAATGTAGTAGGGTTTTTCCATTTCCTCGGAAGCCAAGCGGCAGACAAGTCCGCTTTGCTGGAATACCGAGATAAACACTTCATTGGCATAGATATCCATCTTTTTGACGGATTCTCCCTGCACATTCACAGCCCCTGTAAACCCTAAAGCATCTTCCATTAACCCGGCTCTGCTGAGCCTCCTCGCGATCAGCTTAGCCGCCAGCCCGATGCGATTCATCAGGGCACTGAGATCCTGAGCATCTGCTGAAAAGCTGTGAAGTTGCTGGAGTACGTGACGGGATAGAGTTGTGCAATCGCGGTCTAAGGATTGCACCTGATCTATCGGGCCCAGGCGGGTTTCCCCTGTCGGCGCGTTTACCATGATTTTGATGTCCTCCCTGTCTTGCGGCTTGCTAGTTGGGGATTTTCAGGTGCAAGGCGTTTGCCCCTGAATCGGCTTTTAGGTCGATCGTCCCCCAAGTTCTATCTTAGGAAGGGTTTTGCGATCGGGCGTCGAACTTTAGGTGAATTTTAGATCCCCATCGAAAATTGAGGAGTTCGATCGAGTGTTGAGTCGGGAATTGTATCCAAAATCACTAAATTTTTTAAATTAACCGCTCTAGACGCTCTTGACCTAGAGGAAGAGCAGAAGGAAGAAGCAAGAAGGAAGAAGGAAGATTGTTGCTGGATTAATTATCAAAAATATTTCTAAATATATCGCACGAAAAATTAGTTTTACAGGGGCAAATAATCTCGATATTTATGAAAATACGACTGCAAAACGGGAAGCAGCTCGCACTTCTTGAATACGTAGCTCAAATGATTAGTTGAGAGTAGCGATCGCCTTGTGGATTGGTTATGCTTGACAAGCGGGCGAGCGTTTCTGTCAGTTTACTGACCAACAAAAATAAAGATGTTTGTGGTTAAATACCGTAAAGGCAAGAAATATCTCGCTCTGACTGGGATAGTCTCGTTAAACTCCTATATCTCCTAAGCGTGAAGGTTCCATTGATGAACATTTATCCTTTAAAGAAAAAAACTATCCTATTTTTGGCAGCCAACCCCAAAAATACCACCCATGTGGACTTACAGAAAGAGGCGAAGGAAATTGCAGAAGGATTGCAACGCTCTAAAAAGGGCGACAATTTTCAACTGGAGCAACAGTGGGCGGTGACGCCAAGAGAAATGCAGCGAGCCGTATTAGATTATAAACCAGAGATTGTGCATTTCTCAGGGCATGGTGCAGGAGAAGGGGGTTTAGCCCTAGAAGATGGCATGGGGCAGATTAAGCTAGTAAATGCCAAAGCTTTAGCAGCTTTGTTTGAGGCGTTTAATGAGTACGTGGAGTGCGTCATACTCAACGCTTGCTATTCAGAAGTGCAAGCGGCTGCGATCGCACGTCACATTCCCTATGTGATCGGCATGAAGCAAGCGGTGGGAGATAACGCCGCACGAGAATTTGCTGTAGGTTTTTACGATACCTTGGCGGCGGGGGAGTCGATCGAATTTGCCTATAAATTGGGTTGCGTTAGCATCAGCATGGCAGGAATTCCCGAAGAACTTACTCCGGTATTAAAGAAGAAGTCGGATTTTTCCCAGTTGGATGCAGCAGAGCGATCGCGGGATGCTTATGTTGGTGATAGCGTTGAGAAGTCGTCGCCTGTGCTGGAAAATGCGCGATCGATCGCCGCACCTCCCCTTTCTCTTCTCAACTTAGACAACCCCGAAGGTTCGGTGAGTTTAGATTCACCCCTATATATCGATCGTCCTCCCATTGAATCGGACTCCTACCAAACTATTGTTAAGCCCGGAGCTTTAATCCGAATCAAAGCCCCCCGGCAAATGGGAAAAACTTCCTTAGTGCAGCGAATTTTATACCACGCCAAGGAACAGGGATATCAAACAGCGTATTTAAACTTTCAATGGGCTGATGGCAGTTTTCTCACCCATCTTGATGAGTTGTTGCAGTGGTTTTGTGGTGAGATTACCAATGAATTAAATTTAGAAGATAGGTTAGGAGAATATTGGAAAGGCGTTCTCGGCAGTAAAAATAAAACTACGAAGTATTTCCAACGCTATCTACTCTCTGACAGCGAGCGGCCTCTTGTTTTAGGGTTAGATGAAGTCGATCGCATTTTTCAGCATTCGGAAATAGCCACCGACTTCTTTGGATTATTACGAGCTTGGCACGAGCGGGGGAAAAATGAGGAAATTTGGAAAAAGCTGAGGTTAGTCATTTCTCACTCTCAAGAAGTTTATATTCCTCTCAATATTAATCAGTCGCCATTTAACGTGGGATTGCCCATAGAGTTACCTGAACTCAATCAGAGACAGGTAACAGATTTAGTGAATCGACACCGATTAAATTGGTCAAATCAAGAGATTTGTGACCTGATGGAAATGGTGGGCGGTCATCCTTATTTAGTTCGAGTTGCTCTCTACCAAGTTGCTAGGGGGAGAATTACCTTAGAGGGGTTGCTAAAAGTCGCTCCTACTGAAGAGGGCCCTTACTACGATCATTTACGACGGCATTTAGTTAACTTGGAAAAAGATGCCGAACTAGCAGCAACAATTAGACAAGTAATTAACAGCGAACAACCTGTAGAGATTCACACCGGAGAGGCTTTTAAATTGCGAAGCATGGGGTTGATCAAATTTCAGGGAAATGCTGTAATGCCATTGTGTGGTTTGTATCGTCAATATTTTCGGCATCGCCTAGCCTCTCCTCAAAAGAATATGACTGCTGTGCAACAAATTAATAACCAATCAAGCTTGCACGTAGAGAGTAATTTAGCAGCTATTATTTTTTCGGATGTCGTTAATTCCACCGCCTTATCAGTTGCCAACCAAAAGCTGACACTAGAATTAGTGAATCGAGATTTCAACATCATCCGAGGCATCTGCGCTAAACATCAAGGCCAAGTGCTTAAAGAAATGGGCGATGGTTTATTAATTTGCTTTCCAGAAAGTGCCGTAAAAGCAGTTGCCTGTGCGTTAGAAATACAACGAAATTTCGCCCAAGCTGCTACCAGCTTACCTGCGAGTCATGTCCTGCAACACCGGATTGGTATTCACTTGGGAGAAATCTTCTTTCTTAATAATGATATCAGGGGGGCTGGTGTAAACTTAGCCGCTCGTTTAGAAGGGAAAGCAGAGCCAGGAGGAATCTGTATTTCTGAAACAGTTTATCAAGTCGTTAAAACCCACTCACCTTTAAATGTGATTGACTTAGGAATGCAACATTTAAAGGGAATTCCTGAACCAGTACGACTGTACAAATTGATTCCTTAATTTTCTGAATTTCTACCTATGAATTAACAATGACCTATGAAAGATTATCAATATCAAGTTGGAGGGAGCCTTCCTGCAAACGCCCCAACTTATGTCACTAGAAAGGCGGATGAAGAACTTTATCAAGCTTTAAAAGCCGGAGAATTTTGCTATGTTCTTAATTCCCGACAAATGGGGAAATCATCACTGCGAGTGCGGACAATGCAGCGGTTACAAGCAGAGGGAATCGCCTGTAGTAGCATTGATATCACAGAAATTGGCACCTCAGATATTACGCCAGAAGAGTGGTATGCAGGCGTGATTGATAGCATCGTCAGCCGATTAGATTTGTATGAGGTTTTTGATTTAGATGAATGGTGGGAGCAGAACAGCTTACTATCAAATGTTAAACGATTTAGTAAATTTATTGAAGAAGTATTACTCAAAAATATCTCAAAAAATATAGTAATTTTTGTCGATGAATCGGACAGTTTAATTAGCTTAAACTTTAAAATAGAAGATTTTTTCGCTGTGATTCGTGATTGCTATAATAATCGAGCCGATAAACCAGACTATCGTCGATTAACATTTACGATGTTAGGGGTGGCAACTCCATCAGATTTAATTCAAGACAAGCGACGTACTCCTTTTAATATTGGTCGAGGAATAGAGTTAACGGGGTTTAAATTAGCAGAAGCGCAACCTTTGGCAGTTGGGTTAGAAACTCAAGCAGAAAATTCGCAATCCTTGTTAGAAGCAGTGTTATATTGGACTGGTGGACAGCCCTTTTTAACGCAGAAAGTGTGTAAATTGCTGCTCAATCGGGCCAACTCTGCCTCAATCCAAAATCCTGCTGAGTGGGTGGGAGATTTAGTACGAGAAAAGGTGATTGAAAATTGGGAAGGGCAGGATGAACCAGAGCATTTAAAGACGATTCGCGATCGCATTTTACGGAGCGAACAACGGGCCAGTCGGTTATTGGGACTATATCAGCAAATTTTGCAGCACAATGAAATAGCGACTGATGATAGTCCCGAACAAATGGAACTGCGATTAACTGGGTTGGTGGTTAAGCAGTCTGGAAAACTTAAAGTTTATAACCGGATTTATCAATCGGTTTTTAACCTTGATTGGGTGGAAAAGCAATTAGCGGAACTCCGCCCTTACAGCGAAAGTTTTAAAGCTTGGATAGAGTCGGATTGCCAAGATGAATCGCGACTGTTGCGGGGTCAAGCCTTGCACGATGCTCAAAATTGGGCAGCAGATAAAAGTTTGAGCGATTTGGATTATCAGTTTTTAAATGCCAGTCGGGAAGTCCAACAACGGGAAGTTGAACGAGAGTTAGAAGCACAGAGACAAGCGAATAAAATTTTGACTCAGGCGAATCACACGCTAATTAAAGCACAGCAATTGGCCACGTATAAAGTCACTCAAGCCCAGAATTTAGCAAATGTCATCCAGGAAACGGCTTTTTCTAATGAATCATTTCGTTCAGGACAGACATTCCCAGCACTGTTGGAAGCATTAAAGGCAGGGCAAGCATTCAAACAGCTAGATTCTTCAGCCGAGACGACAAAACATATTAGAGGACGAGTGATAGCTGCGCTGCAACAAGCAGTGTCCGCAGTAAAAGAGCGCAATCATTTGGAAGGGCATAACAATTCGGTCTGGAGTGTCGCCTTTAGTCCAGATGGCAAGACATTGGCTTCTGCAAGCAGTGACAACACTATCCAACTGTGGGACTTGCAAAGCCAAAAACCCATTGCTACCCTCACCGGGCATAGCAATTCTGTCAGAAGCGTCGCCTTTAGTCCAGATGGCAAGACATTGGCTTCTGCAAGCAGTGACAACACCATCAAACTGTGGAACCTGCAAAGCCAAAAACCTATCGCTACCCTCACCGGGCATAGCAATTCTGTCAGAAGCATCGCCTTTAGTCCAGATGGCAAGACATTGGCTTCTGCAAGCAGTGACAACACCATCAAACTGTGGAACCTGCAAAGC
>NZ_JAUBTL010000073.1:17937-31457 GCF_036702475.1 Microcoleus sp. D2_18a_B4 | reverse complement strand
AATGACTAATGACTAATGACTAATGACTAATGACTAATGACTAATGACTAATGACTAATGACTGCTGACTAATGACTAATGAGTAAATCCGAACCCACCACATCGAGACAATTAATCTTAGTAACTGGGCCGGCCCGAAGCGGCAAAAGTGAATGGGCCGAAACTCTGGCTGCGGGTTCTGGAAAACAAGTAATCTATGTGGCTACCGGTCAGGTTGATGAAACCGATTTGGAGTGGCTTCGTCGCCTCGATCAGCACCGAAATCGCCGTCCAGTTGATTGGGCAACTCTAGAAGTGCCGATCGAATTATCGGCAGTTGTGCAAGCCAGCAAGCCCTCAGATTGCTTGTTGATTGATTCCCTGGGAACTTGGACGGCAAATCTTTTGGAACAAGAAGCGGCTGTTTGGGCGACTACGCAGCAAGATTTGCTAGCCTGTTTGAAGTCGGCGGCGGCTGATGTAATTTTGGTAGGGGAAGAAACCGGATGGGGCGTTGTGCCTGCTTATCCGGCGGGGCGGCTGTTTCGCGATCGCCTCGGCACTCTGGTACGCCACATCGGGGCGATCGCCGATACTGTTTACCTCGCCACCGGAGGTTACGCTTTGGATCTAAGGGCTCTGGGTACCCCGCTGCCGCCCGTAGCGAAAAATTAACAGCCGAAGTCGCGATCGACAAGAGAGAAAATATATCGGTTTCCCGAACGACAATTTTAACTGAAAATCAGGTAGAATTTTCATTAAGTAAGATTGAAAATTCAAGACTCACATAAATTAGTCAAAAAACATACTCAGTAGGGGGACAGCTCAACAATTTGACTGACATGAGGAATAGCCAAATTTTGAAATTATGTAAAAGATAAAATGTCTCTTAAGAAAGAGTAGGAATTTCCAATTAAAAGTCTAAACTAATCAATTAGTTGAAGGGTTGACTAAAAGTTATGGCATCAGATAGTGAAGTAAGAAAATATATTGCTTACTGGTTTCAGTTAGGCAAAAAAGTATTAATTCGCAACGGTTCCGAAGCGCTGCAGCCCAAATTGGTAAATGGGGGCGATCGCTACAGCCAGGAATTTGAAGACTGCTGGCAAAAAATCATCTCCCGCGACAGCGGAGACTGTTACCTCGAAGGCACAAACGAAACAATTGCCCAACTGCTGACACCAGCTTGGGAAATCAGTCCCTGCGCGCGCTGCGCTATGCCCGTAGTGTTCAAACAAACCGGAATGCCCCCGGAGTTCTGTCCCTGTAACGACTTACCGAACTGGCCCGATACCGAAATGCCCCAACCTCGATCGCCCGTCAGCAGCCAATCGCAACTATCAGGCCTTCGCGATCGACTCCAAAGATCCAGCGGGGAGTAAGTATATATAAGAAGGAAGAAGGGTCTTCTTCCTTAAATTGTTACAATATATTTACAATGCTTCACACTAGGTCTGATTTATGAATGTCAAGACAGTATCGCCAGCCTCCCCGCCAACTTATGTAAATTCAGGGACTCAGGCTGTACTCGGCAATCTCCAAGATGCAAATACAATTCCCCTGCAAGCAGTACCAGTATCACTAGAGACGGAGGTCGCCACTCCCGAACCGCTCAAATCAGCCAGAGACATAGCTTTCGAGTTAGCCGGAGATGCTGTTCGGTACGATCCAGTGGCGATCGCAGCCCTGTACCGAAATCGACCCCTACAAGTCTGGGGAAGGCTGTCGAGCGTTGTTTGGACATTTTTTAGCTTTGCCTTCAGTGTGTGGTTCGACGGCAAAACAGGTCGTACCGCCACCAACGAAAAGCGTCGCGCCGTCCGACTGCGGGAAATTCTCGGCCAACTCGGTCCAGCTTTCATCAAAATCGGACAAGCACTCTCAACACGGCCCGACTTAGTACCGCCAGTATATTTAGAAGAACTAACAACGCTGCAAGACCAATTGCCAGCATTTCCCAACGAAGTAGCATATCAATTCATCCAAGAAGAATTGGGAGCCCACCCCAAAGACATCTACGCAGAAATCAGCCCCGATCCGATCGCCGCAGCATCTCTCGGACAAGTCTACAAAGGCAAACTAAAAACCGGAGAAACAGTCGCAATCAAAGTCCAGCGACCAGGTTTAGCCGAAAACATCGGCTTAGATATCTACATCCTGCGGCGTCTTGCAGTTTGGGCACAAAACAACTTCAAAATAATTCGCAGTGACCTCGCAGCCATTATGGACGAATTGGGCGAGCGCATTTACGAAGAAATGGACTACACCCACGAAGGTCAAAATGCCGAACGGTTTGCCCAACTATACGGCCACATCAAAGACATTTATGTTCCCAGCATCTACTGGGAATATACCCGCCGCCGCGTCTTAACAATGGAGTGGATCACCGGCATCAAACTCACGAATTTAGAAGCAGTTAAAGCTCAAGGAATCGACGCTCCTTACTTAATTGAAGTGGGGGTGCAGTGTTCTCTCCGACAACTTCTAGAACACGGTTTCTTTCACGCCGACCCGCATCCCGGCAATCTTTTGGCAACTCTTGACGGTCAATTAGCTTATCTCGATTTCGGAATGATGAGCGAAGTTAAACCTTATCAACGATACGGCTTGTTAGAAGCTGTGGTGCATTTGGTGAATCGCGACTTTGAAGGTTTGGCCAAAGATTATGTCAAGTTAGAGTTTTTAACACCAGACACGGATTTGACGCCAATTATTCCGGCCTTAGCTAGCGTATTTAACAATGCTTTGGGTGCTAGCGTTGCCGAACTCAATTTCAAAAGCATTACTGACGAACTTTCGGCAGTGATGTACGAATATCCTTTTCGGGTTCCAGCTTACTATGCTTTGATTATTCGATCGCTCGTTACGTTAGAAGGGATTGCCATTAATGTCGATCCAGAATTCAAAGTGCTCAGCAAAGCTTATCCTTACGTTGCAAAACGGCTGTTGAGCGACCCCGCACCGGAATTGAGAGCATCCCTGCAAGATTTGCTGTTCAAACAAGGCGAATTCCGCTGGAACCGCTTAGAAAACTTGCTCAACAATGCCCGCGAGAGTGACGACTACGATGTCAGCAAAATCTTGAACCAAGCTTTAGAATATTTATTTTCCGAAAGAGGAGATTTCATTCGCGATCGTATTGTCCTGGAATTAGTCAAAAGTCTCGACACACTTTCGAGCAATGCTTTTGCTAACGCCAAAGCAGTCGTCGGCGAATGGTTTGGAGTCAAGGCAAATCAACCTGTGGTTTCACAAACAGAAAAAAACAATCTAGAACACATCAAACGGATTTGGGATATTTTGCAATCAACTCCGGGTTTTGACGGGACGAAAGTATTGCAGCTACTTCCGCAGTTGTTGGTGAAACCAGAAGTGCAGAATATGGGGCAGAAAGTAGTCGGCGGTTTAGCTCAAAGAGCCGTTGCTAGGGTTATTCGCGAGTTTTTGCTTTCGCAGGAACCGGAGGCGATTCCCGTGAATGGAAGCTATGCTAAAACTTCGCCTCAGTTGTCTTTACCTGCGGCGAAGTAGTTAGATGGGGAGTTTTTGACCGCAGATATTAGCAGATAAACACAGATGAACGCAGATGAAATTTCGTCTGCGTTCATCATATTAAGCTGCTGCTTTAGCTGCTGGTAAAGGTTCAATTTCTTCGGGTTTGGCGTGACGGCGGGGGTCATCAAAATCCCAAGCAAATAGCCAATCGGGGTCAGCGTTACCGCACCCGATCGAATATATTTGGCTGTGTTTGAAATGCTTGAAAAACTCCTGACACTTTTCATCGGTCATTAACGATTCTTCTAGCGGTAAGTCGTGAATTAGGGCGTACAAATCAAATTCGTTTCGCTCTGGATTCCATTGATATCGCAATTCAGGAGTGTAACCCAGTTCTAGCAGTTTTGCCAATGCTTCATCAGGGTTTTTATAGTTGTCTAAGTGAACGCGGTTCAGGGAAACAACTACTTGTACATGGTGGTACTTTGCGGGTGTTAATCGATATTCGGTCATCGGTTTTTCCTTTTTTTTTCGTCACATTTGGATTCTTTAACGGCTGATATTAGCAGATGAACACTGATAAACGCAGATGGAATTTTTAAGATGCTAGAGGAATCCAAGAACTATTGAAGTTAACAATCTCATCGCTGACGCACCCAACCAACTGTGCGTCAGAACTCGACTTTTTATGGTGACTGAAAATCTCGCAACTGACGCACCCTACAACTTGCTGAAGGCGCGATCGACATTAATCAAGCCACAAAAGTAGCAAATGCAGATTTCTCTCACCCAAAGTTTTGGGCTGGATTCACAATAATTGGCAGTCCTTGGTAATAGGCGATATCTGCAGGGAAACGGCACAGCGCCGTGTCGGGTGCGATATCTGTAGGGAAACAACACGGCCCGGTGTCCGGCGCCCAGAGTATCCCTGACCGAAAGCATCCAGGATACAAGCCCCCGGATTCAATCCTTCGCAGACTCAGGACCCAGAAATAAAAAACCTGTATCCGATAAAGGGGCCCCCGAATTTATCCGTGGGGTCAATGCTTCAATTCTAAAATCTAAAATCTAAAATCTAAAATCTAAAATCTAAAATCGATTGACTACTATCTTTTTATGTCATAAATTTGCTATGAATAGCAAAACTAAACACTAGCGGGGCAAAACCTGTGGGCAAGTTTGATAAAATATTCAATTCAGAAGACCAATCCGAAGCAAGCTTGACTTTAGAAGAATCCGTAGCAGCGGTAGCATTTGTTGCAGCAGAGGCAAATTCCCCTGATACGGATGCTGATATCTTAGAAAGCATACTTTGGGAATCAGAAATCTTTGCTGAATACTCGGAAGATGATATGTCAGCAATGTTTCAAAGACTCGCCGGTATTGTTGCCCAAGACGGTTTAGGAGCATTATTTAATACTGCTGGGGCATCTATGCCAGATGAGTTAGTGTTGGATACTTTTGCAATAACCGCAGCAATGTTTGTCGGAGATGGCGAAATCTCTGAGAAGCACCAGGCTTTTCTTCAGGAATTCCAGGAAGCATTAGGTGTGGAAGACGAGGAAGCTGCAGAAATTATTGAGGATGTAATTGCTGCTTACTCGGAAGTAGAGGGCGAAGAGTCGGATTTCGATGCGGCATGGTACGTATCTCCTGAAGGCAATTTTAGCGTTCCCATTCCCGTTGACGAGGAACGAGGCGGTAAAATTGATGAGCAAGAAGGCTGTGTCGCATTTTCAGACGACTTTGGCGTTTTGCTGAAAATTGATTATTTCCCTGTTGTTGGTGAAGTTGAAGAAACAATCGAGTCGGTTGGCGAGGAAGGTTATCTCAAGTCTTTTCTCGACAATTTTGTTTCTCAGGCAATTCTTGCTAATGTTCCCAATTCTAAGTTACTCCACGCAGAATATTTAGAAGATGAAGAAGCTTATTTCGTGGTTTTAGATTTGCCTGGGGGTGCAACTATCAGGGTGCAAGAAAACGATGGCCCTCTGACTCGGTTGGATGCTTACCGGGGACTTATGGCTTTTATTGCTGACGATTTTTGCTACACGGTAAGCTGTCAGCGAATTTATCAGGAGGGGGATGAATTGGGTTCCCTGGAGTCTGAAGTTGAGGGAATTATGAACAAGATTTTTGAGTTTATTGAGACAATTGAATTCGGGCCGATCGAATAAAGAGGACTTGTTTAGACGGGCTAAAAACCTGGTTTCTTTCTAAATGTCTCGCTGCTCAACCCTATATTTTCAGAGAAACCGGGTTTTTTTTTTGTCAACCATTCTCAGAATATGAGATCGTGTCCGGTCGATCGACCAAAATCCAACTGGTTGGTAGTCAGGACTTGAGTTTTCATTACTTGCCCGATCGCGCTTAATTTACCGCACTGCTAGATATTAGAGGTTTTTTACCATAAAAGAGTGCGATCGACAACAGGCTTTTTTGACCAGTTCTCGATCGCACTTCCAGATACATTCAGTCAACCACAGTCGAGAGGCAGCAGCAATTAGCCGCCATTTTCGACTAATTAGTAGTCTGAGCTTCCACCAATCTTTGCTTGAGTTCTTCCAGAGCACTCGCCCAGCGCGGATCTGGCTGCACCGAGCCCGAATCAGCGCTCGACACCGTTGTTGCTGACTGATTGCGGCGAGACTTGTTGTTGTCACCCCGACGGCGATTGCTTTTGCTGGAACCGCCTCCACCTTGGGTAGGAGGAGCCGACGAGCGCTGCTGTTGCTGCGGCGCAGGCACAGGCATAGGGACAGACGCCGATGCCGACACCAACTGCGGTGACTGCGGCGACTGCTGCTGATCTTCATCGCCCTTCTCAGATTTACCCTTAGAGCGGGGCAATGCCTTCTCTATTTTCAGCGGGTTTTCTTTGAACATCAAGCCGTTATATTTCTCAATAACTTGGTCGGCTTGTTCGTCGGTTAGCACCGTCACAAAACCAAATCCTCGGCATTTTCCAGTTTTGCGGTCTGTAATTACCTTGGTGGTAACAGATTCACCCTCCGGTGCAAAAACTTCTTGCAATTCTTGGCGATCGAGTTCCTTGGGTAGATTGCCAACATAAAGACGAATAGACATGAAAAATTCCTCCCGACTTGGATTTTAATTAATTTGCTCGAACAGAATTACCTGAAGTCAACTGAATATTGACTTCAGGCAAACACCACATAACCCGAGAATTGGCGCATTCCTCCCACCAACCTTGACAGCTCCCCCCACCTTTTAGAACAAAAAGATGATTTACTCTGATAAGGCCGGAACTTAACCGCCGATGCAGAGAGCTTTTAAATCTCAGGTTGTTGTGTAAACTTTTAGTCATCACTCAAATGTTTAGGCTATTGGCTATTCTGTATTACTTGCTTCCGGTTTTGATTCAGAATGTTTATAGCCAGCGCCGTCTAGAAATTTATGTCCAAGGATGTCAATTGTAAGCGATCGGAATGCCAGTATTCAGTTTAATACAGTGATGGATAAAATGGCTAACATTTTTTCAGCCAGTAATCTTACCTCGCTCCTAATGCTGAGAACTACTCACTTACCTGGTATCCCTTAAATCAGGCCCGGCAGAGTCCGAGCATTCTTTAAAGGTATCACAGCCTTGGTAACAGAGCTAGTTATTTAGGAAGATTTCAGTCTGAATTTAACGGAAACCACATCTGAATCACTTTTGAGAATTCATCCGGCACAACAAAAATAGCGATCGAAAAAAACAGCCGACAAGCGGCTGGCTGTACTTGCTGTGTTGGGATGTTGACAATTTTTACGCAATGCCTTAAGGGATTTTAGCCAACTGAAGTTATCGCGCTATTTGGTTCAATCCAATTCCTGTAAATAAATGTAACATACTGCGGGCAAAAAAGCAACTTTTCTTTACGAAAGAAGAGGCAAGTTCGGCAACGGATTTTGTAACGGATGTAACGGATGTAACGGATGTAACGGATGTAACGGATGTAACGGATAGACTGTAGGGTGCGTAGGGAGCAACTCCAGAATCCGATCGCCAATCCCCTGTTTAACTCAACACCGATCGAGGATGCGCGTTGTTGGCGACTCACCTGAGATGTTGCACCTTTCTCAATAAGCTTTTTATGAACAGGCAAGATGCCTGTTCCACAAAGAGTGAATTTTCTTGTGGAACAGGCATCTTGCCTGTTCTTGAGAAAGGTGCAAGATGTGAGATTCACGCCACAATCCGATCGCTATTCCTCACCTTGGGCCCTGGATAATGATGTATGCGCCCCAAAAAGCAGCAGCAAAAGCCAAAATCGCAGACCAAATCGGATGTCCGCTGTCACTCACCCTCCCTCCTTGACTGCGGAGACTTTCAAGGTCGATCGCCACAGTAGCACCCCGGCGCAGCCAACCAGTCGCCACAACAGATGTTCCGATCAAATCGCTAGGGCGAGTAGTCTCTTTGAACAAAAATGGCCACAAAGAGCCAATGTAGCCAAACCTCGAAACATAGTGCAACCTCACCAACCCTGTCGCCGTTTGCAAAATCAAATCTTGTCCCAGCCAATTACTCATACCCGATCGACCCAAAAGTTGCCCTTCCAGCCGCACCGGTTCAGCATCCAGCGGCAAACTATCGGGATTTGACAAAATTTCCGGCAAACTCGGCGAAGCGGTTTCTCGCGGTATAATATCCGGGAAGAAATAATTGATCCGCATCAAAGTACCGATAGAAAACCCGATCGGCAAACAGCCCCAAAGAATAGATCGATCGCCCCAAAGCCAATCCAACTGCCAAATACTCGTCCTCGAAAAAATCCCCCCAATCAGCCAAAGCACCCCGACTATCGCCAAACTCATCGGAATTCCAAAAAACGGCGCACCCTGTAAAAATAGTTTTGAGTCTTTAAATTCGACTATTGACTTAAACAGAGATAATTTTCCTTTGCGGGGTTGTTCTTGCACTCCCGCGTCTACCAAATCTAACTCTGTCTCTAGCTTCCAGAATTGAGCATAAAGAGCCAACAGCTTCAAACGCTCTCCCAGCAAAGGATGCGCGCGGTTAACCGTCAACCAATTGCGTTCCTGATTGCTGACATCCCACAGCAAAATCTGTTCTAGTGGCGCGTGTAATGCAGCAGAACCAAGGCTTACAGCTTGTCCAACGCCTACAGGTAACAATAGATCGAAACTTTCCAGGAAAAAGCTAGTTTGTTTTTGCTGTTCGATATTATCAGCAATGCCGATCGCAATTTTAGCCAATGCCCGCGTCAAACCGTTAGGATTACCTGTAATTTCTGCAGCAGTGCGATCGCTAAAATACACTCTGCGGCGCGACACCCACAACATCGGCCAGCGCAACAACTTATAAATCCCGTAACTAATAGCAGAAATTGCAGCGGCCACAAATTTGACAGCAGAACGCAAAAACTCGATCGTCATTAAATCACACAACCGCTCTTGCCAGTGCGCCACCTGCCAATAAATCAAGTAAGGAATCTGAATCACCAACAGCGCCAGCGACATCGGCGCAAAATCCCAGTGAGAAATGTGCCCCAACTCCCGCGCGAAAATAGTAGCAATTTCATCATCCGTCAACTGTTCCAACAGCCCCCGACTCACAGCAATCCGAGCAAAACGGGGCAAACAGCCGTAACTGAAAGCTACAGGAACATTCAGCGGCAAGAGTTTCAGCACCGGCACCGGCATATTTTGCTTCGTACAATAACTTCGCAGTACCCGACCAGCTTCCTTGCTGTGCTTCGATAAAACTGACCCGCGCAGAGTTTCGATGCCGCAAAACAGTTTCAGCAGCGCGTCTATCAGCCACGGAGACGAGGCCAAAAGCAATCCAAAAACCATCTGAACAAACGGAGTTGGATCGCGGTAAAAAAGCTGAATCGGCGCGAAAATAGGCAGTCTAGTGAATATGTAAAGCTGAACCAACAAAGAATTAGTGTTTGTCAGCAGGAATTGCAGGACAAACCGGGCGAGGAAAAATAGGGCGATCGCACTTGCAACGGCTTCCACCCGAAACTCCAGCAACTTCAGCGGTTTGAGGGGGCGCGGGCTTTTGGCGCGCCCGGTGTCGCGCCAAGTGAGTTGGTAAGTATCTGGGCTGGCGACTCCGGGGATATCTGTTGGGGAACCGGAACTATTTTCGTCGCTAATTTCTGCGGTTTCGGGTGCGGTTTCTGTAGGGGCGGTGCCCCCGTGCCCGCCCTCTGATGTCGGGCCCCCGTGCCCGCCCTCTGATGTCGGGCGAATCGGCGGTGTGGGGGGTGGAGGTGGCGGGTAAATATGTTGCGATTTGGCGTTTCCTGGTTCTCCAACCGGCTCTAAAGGTAAAAATCCTGTTTTTTTGTCTACGGTAGGTCGATCGCCCTCAATCGATTTTTTCGCCGATTTTGTTCCGGCATCAAAGGCGACAAAGCCTGTTTCGGGGGGAGTTTCTGCGGATTTAGGTTTATTTTCCGGTGGTTTTGGGGGGCGAGGGGGGGTTAATTCTGTTAAAACGCGATCGGCCCAAGTTTTGACTTGAGGGTTGGGACTTTTGGCGAGGGAAGAGCACAGGGCGATCGCCTTTTTGACATTACCGGTTGCTTTGTACGCAGCCACTAACCCCATCTGCGCGCGGATTCCCGACGACCCATTGGCGGCGGTTTGGGTAACTGATTCTAAAAGGGCGATCGCGGTGGGGTAATCCTGCTGTTTCAAAGCTGCTAGCCCAGCCTCTAGAGACTGTTTTGCAGATGAATCCGCCGGATTTGGATTAGTGGGAGGTGCCATGACTGTGCTTTCGCTAGCGTCCTTTCTAAGATAGCTTGGCTGGTCGATCGATAGCTGTTCTAACACAGCTCTATTTCTCTGTCACCATTTGTTGCAGTTTCTTCGGCGGTTGAAACCGCTTAATAGTCAAACTTTTGGCAACTCCCAGCGGGCGATCGTTGCGATCGGGCAGGAGTTTAAACCCCTCCCTCAAAGCTAAAGTCTTCGCTATGAGGACTGAAGAATTCTGCTAAATCCGGGTTAAATACTTCCTCTATCTCTTAGTCTCTTAGAGAGAAACGAAAGTTTGTGGAGACGAGATTTCAATCACCGAGCCCATCTAATTTTTGCTTATAATTAAATTAACACCTCACCTGCACATTTATGCCAATTGACGACGAAGATTTTGAAAGCGAATCTATTAGCGACGATCGCCAATTGCAACTATTCACAGACAGGCACGAATTTACCCGCCGATTTGCCTTTTATTTAAACGAAGACCCGCCCCGCGAACAAATTTTGTATTTTTACGGCGATGGAGGCAACGGCAAGTCATTGCTGCTTAAACACTTGCAGGTTAACTGCTGCAAAAGATTTTCGCCGCAGGTTTGGCAACAATTGCGCGCACTCCCAGAATCAAAAGCCGCCGAAGTTGCTAATTTTGTCCGCCACGCTGAACCTAAAACCTACACTCCCATACCCGTAGTCAGGCACGATTTCGGATTGATACCGATTAAAGAAGATAAACCGCAAGATAGATTTTACGGCTTGCTGATGCTGCGGCGGAATCTGGCAGAAGCAGCAAAGAGATATAAATTTAAGTTTCCCAATTATGATTTTGCTTGCTTTTGGTATTTGCTGAACAAAGGCGAGTCAAACGCAACTCTAGAACAACTTTTTCCCAATGATGTCATGGAATTGTTGACACCTGTAGTTGAAACTTTTGCAGAATTTCCGGTGGTGGCGCAAGCTGTAGCGGTGCTGAAAGGCATAGATAAATTGGGCGGGATTAAGCGGGCGATGAAATTAATTCAAAATCGCCTCGGTGTCAGCGACGACAAGGCAGAGGAAATTCGCCGCCAAGATATTGATACTGAGTTAATCGACTGTTTGCCGAAATTGTTTGCAGGTGATTTGAATGCGGCAATGGCTGGGAAACACAAACCAGAACGCCTCGTGATGCTGTTCGATACTCACGAGAAATTCTGGGATGAAAAACGCAATTCTCAAGGCGCAACTTTTTGGTATCAAGATGAGTGGTTTCGGCGGTTGCTGAGGGCGATCGATTTCAAAGTGGGGATTGTGGTTGCGGTGGCGGGGCGAGATTGTCCTGTCACACAACTGCGGTGGCCGAATGCGTCGAAGTTTCCGATTCCCGAAGATTATATAGATGCACAATTGGTTTGGCATTTGTCTCCCGCCGATGCTAGGGATTACCTGCACAAAGTGGAGATTGACAAGGCTGATTTGGCAGATGCTGTCATTAGATATGCCAGCGTCAATCCTGATGAGAGTTGGGAGAATTTGCAGGTACATCCGTTTTATTTGGGTTTATGCGCGGATGTGGTGCTGGCAGAAAGAAAGCGGGGAATTGAGTTGCTGTCGTCGGATTTTGCGCGGGTTCCGAGGTTGGAAAATAAGACTGCGGAGTTAACGGATCGGTTGCTGAGTTATGTAGATCGCGAAGTACGATCGGCGGTGCATTCGCTGAGTGCTTGTCGCGCTTTTGATGAGGATTTGTACATAAAATTGGGAGGCGGTTGTCACTTCCAGGCAAGTAGTGCAAATTTTGAGATTTTGACGAGTTTTTCCTTTGTGTGGAAAGATCCGCAGCGGGGTGAAAAGTGGTATCGAATTCACGATTTATTGCGGCGCTTGGATGCGGAGAGGGATAACCAGAAAACTCGCAGAGCTCATGAAGTTTTAGAGGGCTATTACCGGGAATTGGGGAAGGCGGCTGAGGCAATTTATCATGCTAATCGCTTGGATTGGAAACGGGGTGTAGATGAATGGAAAAAGGTGTTTAAGGAAGCGTCGCAGCTAAGTCGTTACAGGGAATGCGAGTCGCTGCTGGAAGTTAGAGGTGAGTTGTGGATTAAAAGTGATTTTAGGCTTGGTATAATTTCACAATCGGAGGGAGATTACTATGCTCACTTGGCTAGATATGCAGAGGCCAAACAGGAATATTTAGAGGCAGTTGCAGCTTACGATCGCGAACGCGAACTCATCCTAACTCCCGATGATGAAACTACGCTCAACAACAAAGGGATTGCGCTGGGATGTCTGGGTAAGTTACAAGCAGATCTAAGTGAATTTGAGGCGGCAAAACAGTCTTACTCAGAGGCGATAGCAGCCTTGAATTCTGCTTTACTTATTGCACCAGATTCTATCGCTGCTCTCAACAACAAAGGGAGTGCGCTGCAAAGTCTGGGTTATTTGCAAGCAGGGCTAAGTGAATTTGAGGTGGCAAAACTATCTTACTCAGAGGCGATCGCTGCCTTTAATTCTGCTTTACTAATTGCACCGGATTATATCGATGCTCTCAACAACAAAGGGATTGCGCTGCAAACTCTGGGTGATTTGCAAGCAGGGCTAAGTGAATTTGAGGATGCAAAACAGTCTTACTCAGATGCGATCGCTGCCTTGAATTCTGGTTTACTTATTGCACCGGATTATATCTTAGCTATCAACAGCAAAGGGAATGCGCTGCAATGTCTGGGTGATTTGCAAGCAAGGCTAAGTGAATTTGAGGATGCAAAACAGTCTTACTCAGAGGCGATCGCAGCCTTGAATTCTGCTTTACTTATTGCACCGGATTCTATCTTAGCTCTCAACAACAAAGGGAATGCGCTGCAAAGACTGGGCGATTTGCAAGCAAGGCTAAGTGAATTTGAGGATGCAAAACAGTCTTACTCAGAGGGGATCGCAGCCTTGAATTCTGCTTTACTTATTGCACCAGATTATATCTTAGCTCTCAACAACAAAGGGATTGCGCTGCAAAGTCTGGGTGATTTGCAAGCAGGCCTAAGTGAATTTGAGGCGGCAAAACAGTCTTACTCAGAGGCGATCGCTGCCTTGAATTCTACTTTACTAATTGCACGGGATTCTATCGATGCTCTCAACAACAAAGGAAATGCGCTGCAAAGACTGGGTGATTTGCAAGCAAGGCTAAGTGAATTTGAGGCGGCAAAACAGTCTTACTCAGAGGGGATCGCAGCCTTTAATTCTGCTTTAGTAATTGCACCGGATTCTATCGATGCTCTCAACAACAAAGGGATTGCGCTGAAAAGACGGGGTGATTTGCAAGCAAGGCTAAG
>NZ_JAUBTL010000073.1:0-17837 GCF_036702475.1 Microcoleus sp. D2_18a_B4 | reverse complement strand
TGAATTTGAGGATGCAAAACAGTCTTACTCAGAGGCGGTCGCAGCCTTTAATTCTGCTTTACTTATTGCACCGGATTCTATCACTGCTCTCAACAACAAAGGGATTGCGCTGCGATATCTGGGTGATTTGCAAGCAGGGCTAAGTGAATTTGAGGATGCAAAACAGTCTTACTCAGAGGCGGTCGCAGCCTTTAATTCTGCTTTACTTATTGCACCGGATTATATCACTGCTCTCAACAACAAAGGGAATGCGCTGATCGCTCTGGGTGATTTGCAATCAAACTTATCGGAGGAACAGGAAGCACTCAATAATTGGCAAGAGGCGCTGGAAATGTTTAATCGATGTTTAGCCATTGCTCCTAACAACGATTGGGTTCGCAATTGGCGTGATTTTATGCAAGAGTTTCTCGATAATTTGGGTGAGGATAGTCTCAGCAGTTAGCTCGCTCGCAATGAGTAAAGACGCGGCATTCATTCCCTGCCTTAAACCGAAAGCCCGCCAGGGAATGAATTCCCTGGCTAATAGCAAAAGTCCTCTAAAGAGGACTAATGAATTCTTCAGTCCTCTTCAGAGGACTTTTGCTTTGAGGCAGGGGTTTCAACCCCTGCCGGACTGCCGGACTCAGGGCTGAGCGTTCAAGGCCCGCCCTCGAATTTAGCTATTTAACCTTGCAGCTTACCGCCCAGATTTTCTCGGCGATGTACCCTCAGCACGCTTCCGACGGATCAGCACGCTCATCACCTGCTTCGGATTCGCGGCACGCTGTACGGGACTCCAATCGCCCACTTCTGCAAATCCCAGCCGGTACAAAGTGAGTATGGTTTCCCTGACACCTTTGGGCGAACCGACAACCGTTAACAGCACCACTTCCTGTTCGCATACTGCTGCTGAGTCGTCATTTGGGCGATCGGATTTGTTGTCGTCAGGCACGAATTCCTGTGACATAATATGTTCTCCTGGTTTTGGGTTTTCTAGAAAAACCCAAAAACCCAGCCGCCCCGCATTTCAACACATAGCAGGGCGGCTACAGAGGATGTTAAGATACTCCGTTAGCCTCCAGACTGCTAGTCCCAGTTTGGCGGTTATGCTGTCCATTGCTGTTCCAGCAGCTTTGGGCAGTGCAACTAGATTTTTGGGCGACGCGGGCTGCCTCCTCTACAAGCAAGCAACCTCTCACTTCAAAGCGTAGCCGCAGAGGGGGGCCGCCGTCAATCCATTTTGGATTTTAGATTTTGGATTTTGGATTGAAGAGGGGGATGGGGAGGTTTTGGGCCGGGCTGAGGATTTAGCGTTATAACTAGACTAAGAGAGCCCCAGGATAATTATGCTGCACGATCTTCAGCAATCTCACCAACAAGACATACAGACTATTACTCAGGTTTTGGCAAAAATCACCAACCGCACGCCGGCTCAGATTAAACCATTACTAGATGCGATGCTCAAACGGCTAATAGAACCTCAACAACGTCCCTTTTACGAAACAGCTACCCCAACAGAATGGTCACTAGCATTTCAGGAATGGGTTGACAGTCATAGTACCCTAAATCTCCCCACTCTTTCAGATGAAGCTATTAGCCGAGAGAGCATTTATGGAGACAACTGATACTGAAGTTAAACTCACATTGGGCGATCGCAAAGGTTCGGCCAAGCGACTCCGAGGGCTAGCAAAAACTGATATGCCACCCCCAACAGATGCGGGAGTTGCAGTCATGTTAGAAGAGCGTTTGGTGGATAAATACTTAAAATGATTGAACCGCGAAGACGCGAAGGACACGAAGGAAGAATTAGGAAGAAGATTAACAGGAGTTACGCACTCCGACAAAGAAACCGGGTTTTTTACCGAATTTACGGTATGTAATGCGTCTTCTCGTAAAAAACCCGGTTTCTGGGCCCCATGCGTAAGCCCTACTCCTCGCTAACAGCCAAACCAGACACCACAGGGGCGATCGCATTTAACTTCAACACAGGATGCTCCCCTTCCACCTGGCGGCAATTCCACTCATTTCTAAACAGCAAAACCGGCCTTCCCCAAGTATCTTTCACCGTCACCGTATTAAACAGCCGCCCAACTTTTTCCAGCGCATCCCAACCGCCGTCAACCCAACGAGCTACACTGTAAGGCAACATATCGATCGTCGTCTCCACATTGTATTCCGACTGCATTCTGAACTGCACAACTTCAAATTGCAACTGTCCGACAGCCGCCAAAATTGGCTCGCGTTTCGACTCATCAACCGAGTACATAATTTGCACTGCGCCTTCTTCCTGCAACTCCGAAACGCCCTTGCGGAACTGCTTAAACTTAGAAGGATTGGGATTTCTCAAAAAAGCAAAAAGTTCGGGAGAAAAACAGGGTATCCCTTCATATTCCAGTTTTTGGCCGGTGTAAATAGTATCGCCGATCGCAAATACCCCCGGATTGTTCAAACCGATCACATCGCCCGGATAAGCAACCTCGATCGACTCCCGATCCTGAGCAAATAACTTTTGAGGTCTTGACAAACGCACCGTTTTACCACTGCGAGCGTGAGTCACGTTCATGTCCTTTTCAAACTTGCCCGTACAAACCCGAATAAACGCCACCCGATCGCGGTGTCTTGGGTCCATATTCGCTTGCAATTTAAACACAAACCCGGTAAAGTCTTCATAAGTTGGGGGCAAGTCTCCGGCGCTGCTCTTGCGGGCGATCGGCTTCATTGCGTAATCTAAAAACGCATCTAAAAACAGTTCGACCCCAAAATTGCTCATGGCGCTGCCAAAGAAAACTGGCGTCATTTTTCCAGCCCGAACGGACTCTAAATCGAGTTCAGTTCCCAACTCATCAAGCAGTTCTAACTCTTCTTTGAGCTGATAGTAAAGGTCTTGTTCCAACAAATCTTCAATGCGCGGATCGCCCAATTCGATAACGGTATCAACAGCAGCGCGAGAACCGTGTTTAGCCCGCTCGAATAAGTGAATTTTGCGCGCCCTGCGATCGAAAACACCTTTAAAGCGATCGCCCGTACCTATGGGCCAATTTACCGGATAAGTCTGCAACCCCAATTCCTTCTCAATTTCGTCCAACAAATCCAAAGGTTCTCTGCTAGGGCGATCGAGCTTATTAAAGAAAGTAAAAATAGGCAAACTTCGCAGCTTACAAACTTCAAATAACTTCCGAGTTTGCGGTTCCAAACCTTTAGCAGCATCCTCAAGCATCACCGCATTGTCAGCCGCCGCCAGAGTGCGATAAGTATCTTCGCTAAAATCTTGGTGTCCCGGAGTATCGAGCAGATTAATGTGATATTTTTTATACTCAAACTGCAAAACAGTAGAAGTAATAGAAATTCCCCGCTGCTGTTCCATCGCCATCCAGTCAGAGGTAGCGTGTCGCTGAGCCCGCCGCGCTTTCACAGAACCTGCTTCGTGAATTGCACCTCCGTACAGCAGCAGCTTTTCTGTCAAAGTAGTTTTTCCCGCGTCAGGGTGCGAGATAATAGCAAAGTTGCGCCGGCGCTCAACAGCAGTTAGCAATTCAGTTTCGAGTTCTGTTGTCATCAAAAAAAATCCGTAAGTGGGAACTCAGTCCCTTTAGGGCTGAGAGGGAAACGGCTCGGCGGTTTCAACCGCCGTGAATCTTTCCATTACACGGGGATTGCTTAATTCGGTGTACTTTTGTAATGTACTTTCAGTGGGACAATTACCACCTCAAACCTCGCAACCCGCTCACGCATAATGTTTGCTCTTTCGAGCCTCCCTTTCGGGGTAATGTTCGCCTCGCCAAGGTTATAAGAGCTTGTTAGGCTTGCAACACTGTTTCAGTGACCTTAAAACTGTTTAATTGCAAGCGACAGAGCAGGGAACTGGCGTCGCATTCGCCTGGTGTCGTGACTCAAATAACGTAGTCAATTAAGACTTAGGCTGGTCAGTACAGCTTGCTTGATTACTCTTACAAGCTCAGTCCCTTTAGGGCTGGGTTACTGACCACAAATTAGGTAGGGGAATCATCACCCGATCGCCATTATAGCCTGTGCTACAGTTGCTATTAAAGGTAAAATTATCAATAAAGTCAAGGAAGAAATTTAGTATGTACGACTCAGACAAGCGGAAGCTTCTATCACTGGTGTGCCACGGGGCGATTTTTTTCAGCACGTTACTGTTCTCGATCGGAGCGCCGATCGCTGTATTGTTAGTATCAGATGACCCCGTTGTCAAAGAAAACGCCACAGAAGCCATCAATTTTCACCTTAATGTATGGGTGTACAGCACCGTGATTATGGTGTTAACTGTCGTCACTTTCGGTCTTGCTGGCTTTATCCTAGTGCCCCTAGGTTATCTGCTGCACTGGGGACTGACAATAATGGCTATCCTCCAGGTTTTGCAAAATCCTAACCAACCTTACCGCTACCCTTTTATTTTCCGAATAGTTTAGACAGCAAATCGCGCTTCACCATCGATTTCACCAACCCGATTTCTTCAATAAGAAACCGGGTTTTTAATTGTTTTATAACTGACATTCGTTACCCCCAACTGGCAAATACACTGCTTAAGTGACAAAGAGGGTAATGATCGCAGGGCAATAGTTAGGGTGGGCACTGATGGGCGAGCGTCAGCAGGCTGATTCGGTTCGTTCTTGTAGCGATATAGTGACCCACGGCTTCAAGTATGGAATACAGTAACTCCACCTCAATTAATAGCACCTGTGAGGCGATTCAACAAGTTCGTCGTTGGTGACTTTTAGCACCGGCCTCTGTTTAACCTGTCTACAAAAAAAAACCCTATCAGTCCTTAACCGGTAGAGTCTGTATCATCAAGTTTTAGGTGTTTGCTATCGGTAAAATTTCCTCTAGCTCAAAAATAATAAATAAGTGTAAGTACCTAACCTAGGTTAGTGCGAACCAATATCAATAACCCAAATAGTCGTCCCCTCCATTTTCCAAAAAACTCGTTCTCTCATACTGGTATAAGAACCTTTAACACCTTTACCTCTTTCCTCATAAGCATGAGTGCAGAGACTGCGATGTGCAGGATTTTCCAATAAACCTAAAGTTTTCCTGTACTTTTTCCGTTCCACCTCGGAAAGGTGTTTGAATTTTTTGTCAAACTTAGCGGTTGTTCGGACTTTAAATTTCTGCATAGTATTTCCTTTAAGTAGAGTTAAAAACTCTGAACTAGAGGAAATATCCCGATGCAAAACACCAACCGTTCTACTAAGTTGTGCACATCAGCGGAGGACTGCGTTCTCTTAAATGACGACCCAAAATCATAAAAGGTAGAATTTCTGTGAGCCTTCAACGATTTACTACATTTTGTAGTATAACAATTGTTTGAATAAGTGACCTCATGCTAAAGGAATAGGCTCTATCCTACTCTTGGCAGTTCCCACCCTCACAACCGCTTGCAGCCAGCCAGACCGCCTAGGGCGTGTTTTCAAACTATAACCACAACTGAACGCAGGCTATCGTAATCATGGCTGTATAATTTGCGGCCAACTTCTCCTATCGAGTTGCGATACGGCGAAATTGTTTGAGTCGGTTGATAGCACGTTCAACAATGTTACGTTGACGGTAGATTTCACGACTAAAAGAACTAGGAGCAAATATTGGCTTGTTTATTCTGCCTCGCTTCACGAAAGCGCTGCCTTCGCCATTAGTGGCAATTGTAGTGATAACCGTGGCTGCGATCGTTCTATTGAAATTTTCCACCAATTCTATCTCTACCAGATGTCTTAAAACTTAATACAATATTTTCCCAATAAAAATCCCGCTCTTGTGGAACGGGAAAGCCATCAGGGTGCATCTATATATATGTCAGTATAACTCATAGGGGGTCTAACCCCTCGTAGCTTTATCGAATCTTTACAATCAACAAATTTTTGTAAAGATTGAGGTTTTTATTTGACGGATCAGCCGTTTTATGAAATTAAAATGGAAAATGCTGACATTTATAAAATCAAGTGAGTTTCCTCTGAATAATCAAAACTTTAAGCTCCTTTACCATGCTTCGGCAAATGGTGGAGCAAATACCATAAGATGGCTACATTTGCGATAAATACCGCTAATTTAAGTACCGTGACACAGTTAAAATTGCATACCGTCCGATCGCCAGTCCGCTAAATAGTAAGGTTTGAGGCTTGACACTTAGAACTTGGTCTAATAAAAACTCCACAATTTTTACTTGGCTTTCTAACAAATAAGATTCCGCCAATTTCTCTAAGACTTGATAATTATTCAGTGCAAAAACCAAAAGTATCGAAGTTACTGTCAAGAGGAAAGCCACAAAAGTTTTGTAAAGGACAATTGTGATTCAACTAGGAGCGCGATGTTTCTTCACCTGAATTCTCGAAATATCAATAATGTGCGATCGCCTGGTTAGCCTGTTTGGGATTGAAAACTAAAAATTCAGTAGAGTGCGTCAGCAATTAGCGAATCAATTATATAAAAAATAACGCGCTGCTGACGCACCTTATTAAGCTTGAGGATAACGTTGTGCTAAGAAAGAGATAGCAGCAGCCCGATCGCCCAAATCGCCATCCAACCTCGCCGCCAACAAATCATCCAACATTCGTTTAAACCCAGGCCCCGGCTTATAACCCAAAGCCTTCAAATCGTTGCCATTTAAAGGCGGCTCAACATTCGCCCATTTGGTGAGATATTCCCAGATTTGGCGACGTGCACTTCGCGGACTTTGTAGGGCGATCGCAATTAACACTGGCAACTCATACTTTCTCAACAGCAGCACCAATTGACTCGGCAACTCGCACTTAGGCAAATTCTCTGCTAACTGCTTCTTTCCCGCTTCCAAAACTTCCAACCGCTTAATGCTATCAGCGGGTAACTGAAGATTTGCAGCCACCTTGCCGCGATATTCCGGTGCTACATAAGCTATCAAAACTTCCAGCCGCATTTGCCAATCGGGAATATTGATAATGGGGAATGGGGAATGGGGAATGGGGAATGGGGAATGGGGAATGGGGAATAGGGAATTGTCTCTTCCTTCTTCCTTCTTGCCTCTTCCTTCTTCCTTCTTCCTTCTTCCGACTTCCATCGAACTGACATCCGTTACATCCGTTACAGAATCCGTTGCCGAACTTCCTTCTTCCTTCTTCCTTCTTCCGACTTCCATCGAACTGACATCCGTTACATCCGTTACAGAATCCGTTGCCGAACTTCCTTCTTCCTTCTTCCTTCTTCCTTCTTCCTTCTTCCTTCTTCCATTCAAACACCGATCGAGCAAACGCAGTTGTCGCCACAACTCCCGATCCAACTCCAAACTAGGATGAATGCAGCGCAAAGCCTGCAAATCTCCCAGCATTTGCAAAGCAACTTTCCAGTAAGGAGCTTGCAAAATGTATTTCAATTCGCTTTTGAGCCGAGTTTCCAAAGCCGGAGCTCGGCCATTTTCCCCCTGAATTCGGTAATAAATCCCGCTGGCCAAAGCGTGGCGGATGTATCCTTCCGTCTGCGGCTCAATTTCAAATCCCAACCGCACCGCAAACCGCACAGCGCGATAAATTCGCGTCGGATCTTCGATAAAACTATTGGCGTGCAAAACTCGAATTTGCTTCGATTCCAAGTCCAGCAAACCGCAAAAAAAATCTAACAATTCGCCACTGCGAGGAACACCCAACCGCACAGCCAGGGCATTAATTGTAAAATCCCTGCGGTACAAATCTTGGCGAATCGAACTCGCTTCAACTTCAGGATTTGCAGCCGGATAAGGATAAAATTCAGTGCGAGCCGTAGCGATATCCACCCACAGCGAGCCGAAAGCAGAGTCTTTGTGCCACAAAAGCGCGGCCGTTTGAAATTGACCGTGAACGTCCAAACGCGATTCGGGGTAAAGTTTTTGCAGCGATGAAGCTAACTCGACACCAGCACCGGAATCGTCGGAACCGCACTTTCCATCCACCACCAAATCGATATCTGTTAGCGCCAGTGTATCATCCGTGGCTAAGAGTAAATCCCGGACTGCTCCACCCACAATATAAAGTTGCCAGCCGCGGTTTTGGGCAATATTGGCCGCGATCGACAATAATTGCCATAATTCGGGACTGATGCGCGATCGCAACAACTGCTCAACCGATTCGGACACGGCACAATAAGACAATTCTGCATTACTTCCCCTGTCTCGCGCTTTTTGCTGGTGCAATTCCCGCAAAACATCAGTCCGAGTCACAATTCCCACCAGTTGACCGTTTTCCAATACTGGCAAGCGCCCGATATCGTATGTCACCATTAAAGATTCAATTTCCGGCAGCAAGGTATCTGGGGCGATCGTTTTTAACTGCCAAGTCATGTAACCCTTCACCGGGGCGTGACTGAAACCGTGGTGCAGGGCAATGTCAATGTCGCGGCGCGAGATAATGCCGGCGAGTCGATCGCCCGCATCAACCACAGAAAGCCCCGAATGTCCGTAACGTAGGAGGATACGGTGAGCTTCCCCCACCGAGGTTTCCGGGCGAATACTCCGCACTGGAGACGACATTAACTCGCGCGCTGTCGGAGGGTGGGGAATTTGAGCTTTGAGTTCGTCAGCTAACTGATTTAAAGTCAGCAGGGGGTCAACATCGCGGGTGGCGAGGGAAGCGGCGCGGGCGTGGCCTCCACCACCGAAGGGTTTGAACAATTCGCTGAGGTTTGTGCCTTCGATGCGCGATCGACCGATAATAGTTAATCGATTGGAAACTGGCGATTCGGGCTCGATGTTGCGGTTGTTTTCGTTTTCGCCAAATTTATAAACATTACCTAACAGCAGAGCATCGGTTTCCGTCAAATCGAGCAAGCGAGAAGCCAGGGAAGAAAGTCCCGGAACGTAAGCTTCAGTAGATAGCAGCACCCAGGCTACGCTGTAACCGTGCAAAATTTCCGATCGCAAATTCTTGAGCGCTTCTCTCAGCAGATCTTGCAATTGAGGAGACAAAGCGGGTTCTACATATTCAGCTATTACCCCCAAACTTGCTCCCTGTTCCATCAACCACGCCAAAGCTATTGCATCTCGCGCAGTTGCGCCCTCAAAGGTAAGGGAACCTGTATCGACGTGGATGCCGAGGGCCATTACTGTTGCTTCCGAAGGCAGCAGGCGGAATGGTGTGTCGCTCTTTTCTGCTTGATTTTTGAGCTTTTCGACAATTAATGTCGTGCTGGCTCCGACTGCTTCGATCTGCGTAACAGTAGCGGGGATGTCTGAATGCGCCTCTAGGTGGTGGTCGAAAACAGCAATTTCGTTGAGGTGTGGCAAATCCAGCCACTCGGCGGCTTTTCCCAAACGATCGCGCCCGGAGGCATCAACTATAGTAATCGATCGAATTTGTTGCGGATTGACCGATCGGCGTTCAATCAGTGGGTACTCGTCGCGGTGTAGCGCCAAAAAATCCCGCACTGTCGGATGACACCCGCCCGTCAATACGATCCTGCTACCGGGGCGCAGCACGCAAAGTCCCACCGCCGCCCCCAAGGCGTCAAAATCTGCTGTTGTGTGGCACAAAACTAAGTCCATAGCCGAAAATCCCGCATCTCTCACTCACAGAGTAGCAATTTCTCGGGCTCTGACACCGGGCGATCGCACTGTAACTTAACCTTCAGCCTGTATCGAATCCAGTTTTCTGTGCTGTAGCCAACAATGATAAAATTGATAAAAATCTCAAAAGTCGCTGACGCCTGTTCGCGCAACGCCCGAATTTGCACGGGTTCTTTCTTATCAATCAACCGACAATCTCTCGATCGACTATCGGGAAACTGTCAAAAACTAGAATTTGGAAGATTTTTTCCGGTTCTGGGAAGCTATTTCTGATCAACGCACGGTTATATCGAAAGGAGAAAAGATGTTATCAATTCTGTTTCAAGTGGTTTTACTGGGTCTGGTACTGCTGTCTTTTGTGATGGTCGTTGGCGTCCCGGTTGCTTATGCCTCTCCCCAAAACTGGAATCAGTCTAAATCCCTGATTTATGTCGGGTCGGGTCTCTGGTTTTTGCTGGTTATTGCAGTGGGTGTATTGAACTTTTTAGTCGTTTAATTTCACCCAACTCTATCTAATAAAGAAGGTAAAAGATAGAAGGATGAAGGCATTCACCAGCGATTGAAAGGCATTCGGCAGAAGCTAGGAATTTTCCACACCGCGCGACCCTGTATGTTTTTGTACTTGAGATTCAGATGAGATGCTGCTGCTTTCTGACTTTTGCCTTCTCACAAACAAAACTCTAAAACCTAAAACCTAAAATCTAAACTAGAACACTATGACTGTTTTCGAGGGAACTTTTACTCACACCGAATCTTTGCGATTTGCTATTGTCATCGGTCGTTTTAACGATTTGGTGGTTAACAAACTTTTGGAGGGATGTCAAGATTGTTTGAAACGCCACGGGGTTGATATTAATCCTCATGGCTCTCAGGTGGACTTTTTTTGGGTTCCGGGAAGTTTTGAGATTCCTTTGGTGGCGCGCCAAGCTGCTCTTTCTCACCGCTACGATGCGGTAATTTGTCTGGGTGCGGTAATTCGAGGCCAAACTCCTCATTTCGATTTTGTGGCTGGTGAGGTTGCTAAGGGAATTGCTGCGGCTGCTTTTCAAACAGGGGTGCCGGTGATTTTTGGGGTGGTGACGACTGACACGATGCAGCAAGCTTTGGAAAGGGCTGGAATTAAAAGCAATTTGGGCTGGAATTATGCGATGAGTGCTTTGGAAATGGGCACGTTGATGCGCCAAGTTAAGGGTTTGGGAACACACTCTTACGATCATCGATTAACTACAGGATCTGCTGCTCAAGTGCTTTCGGGCGAAGGAAATCTGTCGCTCGCCCCCGATGTATCGTCGGATCAAATCCCCTCGTAAGTTCGGCTAGCAGTATTTTTAAGCTCAAAAAACATCAAGATTTGCATCGGGAAAAATCTTAAAACTCTTGTGGGCTGGTGATTATGCCCGCCCCCAAGGTAAAAATTCCACTGGTGTGGGCCGATCGACCAATTAGACCAATATCTTGCCAATTGGCAAGAAGTGTGATATCATAAAACGTTCTTAGAAATAGCGCAACACTAACTATTACTGCATGGCAACGAAGCCAACGATCGCATTTACTCACCTCGGCTGCGAAAAAAATCGCATCGATACCGAACACATGATCGGCTTGCTGGCTCAAGCGGGCTATCAAGTCGATTCTAATGAAGAATTAGCCGATTACGTCGTCGTCAATACTTGCAGTTTTATCCAAGCGGCGCGAGAAGAGTCAGTCCGCACCTTGGTAGAATTGGCAGAAGCTAATAAAAAAGTAGTGATCACCGGCTGCATGGCACAGCATTTTCAGCAGGAATTGCTGGATGAATTGCCCGAAGCAGTCGCAATTGTCGGCACTGGCGACTATCATAAAATCGTCAATGTTATGCAGCAGGTGGAAAAGGGCGATCGAGTTTCCCTCGTCTCTTCAGAACCTACTTACATCGCTGACGAAACTACTCCCCGCTACCGCACGACATCGGAAGGTGTCGCGTATCTGCGTATAGCAGAAGGCTGCGACTACCGCTGTGCATTTTGCATTATCCCGCACTTGCGCGGAAATCAACGATCGCGGACGATCGAATCTATCGTCGCCGAAGCTAAGCAATTAGCCTCCGAAGGGGTAAAGGAAATTATCTTAATTTCTCAAATTACCACCAACTACGGCAAAGATATTTATGGCGAACCGAAACTCGCCGAACTACTTCGCGCTTTGGGTGAAGTAGATGTACCTTGGATTCGGATGCACTACGCCTATCCTACAGGTTTGACTCCGCAAGTTGTCGAGGCAATCCGGGAAACGCCCAACGTTTTGCCGTATTTGGATTTACCCCTGCAACACTCGCACCCGGAAATTCTGCGGGCGATGAATCGGCCTTTTCAAGCTGGGATCAATGATGCCATAGTCGATCGGCTCAAAGCAGCACTTCCCGGCGCAGTGATGCGGACAACTTTTATTGTCGGCTTCCCAGGCGAAACCGACGAACACGCAGCACACTTGCTGGAATTTGTCAAGCGCCACGAATTTGATCACGTAGGAGTTTTTGTATTTTCGCCAGAAGAAGGAACCCCAGCCTTCAGCTTGCCTCAGCAAATACCTGCAGAAATAATGGAAATGCGGCGCAATTCGGTAATGGCGGCACAACAACCTATATCATTGAAGAAGAATCAAGAGTCTGTCGGTCAGGTAGTTGATGTCCTGATAGAACAAGAACAACCAGAGACAGGTGAGTTGATTGGTAGATCCGCTCGGTTTTCCCCAGAAGTAGATGGACTCGTCTATGTGACAGGAGAAGCGCGACTGGGATCGATCGTGTCTGTGAAAATTACTGGTGCAGATGTCTACGACCTCTACGGTCAAGTCGATTTTAGATTTTAGATTTTAGATTTTAGATTGACTGCACAGACTCATCTGGGAGATCGATCTTTCTTTTGTCTAAAATTCTGGGATCGACCCTCATGAGTTGACGTGGCACTGTATCCGGTGCTGGGCGGGGTCAAGTGTAAGTGTTGCTGGAACTGTCGCCTGAGACGGTGTGGCGAACAAAAACCCGACACCAGCCAAAAAGGATTAGCAGATTGTGCAGCAAAAGTAACGGTTTGTACAATATTGTGCAAAGATATCTAGCAAAGGGGTTCTAAACCTTTATTAGCCTCTGGCTGCAATCGACGCTCCCCCTCGGGGTGCGGTTATCTCTACAGAACGATCGGAAAATTTTAACGAATTTAATGTTTTGTTTCTGAATGTAAAGAGTTATGATAGTAACAAGCCAGAAATAAGCGGGGAGAATTTGAGATTGCTTCGCCGTCCGCCCTACACCACAACGGTATCCCGAAAGAGTGTTGAGATGGATAGGCGGTAACGGTCGCTGCATCCCCTGCTCAATCCCGCAGGCGACGGATTGCGGGATAGCGCCTGAACCAACAAACCTATTACTACTATGTTGTAGTTAAGTGGGGCTGGCATGATCCTCACTATAAAATGCCTAAGAGGGAAAGCTTGCAAGTACCTCAAAGGAAGTCCAATGTCCTATTTTAAGAATGTTGGAAGCCCATAAGCCGACCGCTGGCGGTTGGTATCGGTGATGTCACAAAATCAAAGACGGCTGTCGAATTGGTAAATTTAGTCACCATCGACGGAGCTGCCCTATACTCGATTGCTATTTAAGAAGGTGCGCGCAGGCGCAGCACCATAAAGAACTCTTATGAGTTCCTGCCGCCGAGCAGAAATCCGCATCCGAGTTGGGCAACTTAGAAGGCTAAGACTCGTTATTAGGAGCATTAATGAATTTATTGTTTGAAGGCTTAGGTCTTTCGGAAGAACTCGTTCTCCATCTGGAAACACTAGGCTTTACAGAACCTACTCCCATCCAAGTACAAGCAATTCCGCACCTGTTAGCAGGTCGCGACGTTGTGGGTCAAGCCCAAACAGGGACAGGCAAAACGGCAGCATTCTCGTTGCCCATCTTGGAGCGGATTGATTTAGATGTAACTGCGGTGCAAGCACTGGTGCTGACGCCGACTCGCGAATTGGCGATGCAAGTAACTGAAGCCATCCGTGATTTGAGCGGCATCAGCAGCGACGGCCCGGTAAAAGTGGGTCGCTCTCTGCAAGTTCTGACAGTGTACGGCGGTCAATCGATCGATCGTCAAATGCAGCGTTTGAAGCGCGGCGTTCACGTCGTTGTCGGTACACCCGGACGCATATTGGATATGCTCAGCCGCGGCAGCCTGAAACTAGACAAGGTAAAATGGCTAGTTTTGGATGAAGCTGACGAAATGCTGAGCATGGGCTTTATTCAAGATGTGGAAAAAATCTTGGATGCAGCACCACAAGAACGTCAAACGGCATTTTTCTCGGCGACGATGGAACCTTCCATTCGGAAACTGGTGGCGCGGCATTTGCGTAACCCAGTCAACGTCACCGTAGAACAGCCAAAAGCAACGCCAAAGCGCATCAGCCAAGGCGTGTACATGATTCCCCGTGGCTGGTCGAAGGCAAGAGCCCTACAGCCAATCCTAGAAATGGAAGACCCGGAATCTGCACTGATTTTTGTGCGGACTCGGCAGTCGGCGGCAGAACTCACCAGCCAACTGCAAGCAGCAGGTCACAGCGTTGATGAGTATCACGGTAATTTGAATCAGGCACAACGGGAACGTTTGCTGCATCGGTTCCGCCAATGTCAGGTGCGCTGGGTAGTGGCGACTGATATTGCGGCGCGGGGTTTGGACGTGGATCACTTGACTCACGTTATTAACTACGATTTGCCCGACAGTGTGGAAAGCTACGTTCACCGGATCGGACGCACGGGCCGGGCTGGTCGCGAAGGAACAGCGATTACGCTGATTCAACCGGTCGATCGCCGCAAACTGCGCTTGATTGAACGCCACGTGCGATCGAGCTTGACGGTGCGAAACATTCCGACACGGGCGCAAATTGAAGCTCGTCAGTTGGAAAAGATGCAGGGTAAAGTTCGCGAAGCTTTGGCTGGCGAACGGATGGCATCTTTCTTGCCTCTGGTGTCTCAGTTATCCGAGGAGTACGACTCCCACGCGATCGCCGCTGCTGCTTTGCAAATGGCTTTCGATCAAAGCCGTCCTGCTTGGATGGGCGCTGATTACGCTCAACAAGAAGATCCCCCGATTGGTGGAGAAAACAGCGTCAAGCCTATCTTGATCAAAAAGCGGGCTAAGACTGGTGAGGCGACTTTTTCTGGAGCACCGAGTGCTCCTGTTCCCCAGAACCGCTAATTGGTAGGGTGCACTCGGTGCACCTTATTTAGAATTACTGTAGAGATGCGATCGATCGCACCTCTACTTTTTTTTATGGGTGTGATCCCAAATCCGATCTCCCTCGCTGGTTGAAACCGCCAACAAACTTTCGTCAACTCCTAGCGGACTGAGAATTGGATAAGTAAAGATGGAAGTTAGCGATCGGAGAATTTCTGTAACTAATTCTACGCTGAGAACGTTAATTGATGAATTGGGCACTGAGTGTCAAAATGTTATTACTTTATATCAATTCCGGTTGGATTGGAATGATTAAACCGCAGAGTACGCAGAGAACGCAGAGGAAGAGAACAGAGAGATGAATAATTTCGATGAAGGGCGGATTTGATATTAATCGATCAACTTCAGTTACCTGATTTGAGCGATCGACAAAAAGCTGAAATTCTAGCCGAGTTCCTTCCTCTCTGCAATCCATCTCAACGTTCACTGCGGAGAGGATTTTCCGACACTAATTGCTGAGGAAATTACACAATTGTCGGATGATGATGAAGAGGATTAAGGAGACGCGGGCGATTCCCTACGGGATAGCTACGCACGCGCGTACATGAGGAAACAGCCCTCCAGTCAACTCACAGAAAGGCTAAAAGTCCTCATAAATAAGGAATAAAGTCCTTACTACAAACTTGTGAACCGGGACTTTTGCACTGTTATTTAATATTTCAGTTTAGCTGCGTGCTCACAATAATTTTTTGCACGCGATCGCCCTTAATTTCCACAATCAAATTAGAAGCCTTTTGGTCATTGCTGTAAGTCAACCGAGTCACTCCACCCTGGACTGATTGCGACCCATAACCGTAAGTTTTAACGACTTTTTGGCTGTTATCTCCTAGCTTCACACCATCAATTGTCAGAAACTTGGGATTGGTAGTAGAAACTAAATAAACTTTGCCATTCCATGCTGCTACCGTCAATCCTGAGTAGCTTAGCGTGCGAATCTTGCCGCCGATCCCAGGCCCAGCAGGTTTAGTTTCGTCGCGCTGTGGTTTTCCCAACTTACGTTTTGCCTCTTCTACAGACATCCCCAACCGCACGCCGCCAATCCCCAGGCGCGAATAGTTCAGCGCCGCCGGCTTTTGTGTCGCGCTGAGCATTCTTTCTAGAGTCGCAACAGTTTGATTCATAGCGGGGACAGGGCGAACTAAAGCAGCAAATCCTAAGCTCGAAATTGCGAGATTCATCATGATGCCAACGACGGCTGTTGTCACAAATATTTTTACCATTTTTTTATAGCTTTATTTGGCAATGTATTCGCGCGATCGCCCGCTAGATCCGGATTGATACTAATAGGACTTACACAAACACTCCTCGACGCACGGCGATGCTCTGAAACCGAATTTTTTTACCAAAACTACACAAAGAAACCCGGTTTTTACCCTAAATCTTAGGTTTAACAGTGAGGTGTTCAGGAAGAAACCGGGTTTATAGCGCAACCTAGGTAAGTCCTGACTAATATTTTTTAAGCTTTGAAAACCGCCAATTTCGGGCGAACCGAATTTGCTCCCGCACAAGCTTGCGTCCGCCTGCGAGGACTGAAAGAAAGAATAAAGAGGTAAATCAACGGAAATTGCTGTGATATCCTAACAAAAGCCATATCTCGATAAAATTAGTAATTTAGATGACCGCAACAGATTCTACTAAACACCAAAAATCCAAGGCCCTCAAACCGGGTAGCCGCCGCCCCGCTAAAGAACTTTGCAGCGAGTGCGGTTTGTGCGATACATATTACATCCATTATGTCAAGGAATCTTGTGCTTTCTTAACACAGCATATCGCGGAATTAGAAGAAGAGATTCACGGGCGATCGCGCAATCTCGATAATCCCGACGATTGGTATTTCGGAGTCAGTCAAAATATGATGGCGGCTCGGAAAAAAGAGCCGATCGAGGGCGCTCAGTGGACGGGAATCGTCAGCACAATTGCCATTGAAATGCTCGAAAAAGGAATTGTAGAAGGCGTTGTTTGCGTCCAAAATACCAAAGAAGACCGCTTTCAACCGATGCCGATAATTGCTAGAAATCGTGAAGAGATTCTCGCAGCAAAAGTCAACAAACCCACTCTCTCCCCCAATCTTTCCGTATTAGAACAAATCGAAAAATCTGGGATGAAGCGGCTGTTAGTAATTGGCGTCGGCTGTCAAATTCAAGCTTTGCGAACAGTCGAGAAAAAACTCGGTTTAGAGAAGCTATACGTTTTGGGAACTCCCTGTGTCGATAATGTCAGCCGTGCAGGCTTGCAAAAATTCCTAGATACGACTAGCCGTTCTCCCGAAACAGTTGTATCTTATGAGTTTATGCAAGACTTTAACGTTCACTTCAAACACGAAGATGGTTCGGAAGAAAAAGTGCCGTTTTTTGGCTTGAATACTAAGGAATTGAAAGATGTTTTTGCTCCTTCTTGTTTGAGCTGTTTTGATTATGTCAATTCTCTAGCAGATTTAGTTGTGGGCTACATGGGCGCACCTTTTGGCTGGCAGTGGATTGTAGTGCGAAATGACACCGGGCAAGAGATGTTAGATTTGGTAACGGATCAGTTAAATACTCAGCCGGTGATGTCTCAGGGAAACCGAAAAGAAGCGGTTCAGCAAAGCATTCCGGCTTATGAAAAAGGAGTGACTTTGCCGATGTGGGCGGCGAAGTTAATGGGAGTTTTTATTGAGAGAATTGGGCCGAAGGGTTTGGAATATGCTCGGTTTTCGATTGATTCTCATTTCACTCGTAATTATCTGTACGTGAAGCGCAATTACCCGGAGAAATTAGAGGCTCATGTGCCGGAATATGCTAAGCGGATTGTGGGGCAGTATAAGTTGCCAGATGTGTAGTTTAGTAGGGTGCGTCAGTCAAAATCTTCTCGCTTCGCAGAGAACATCGTGCAAACTGACGCACCCTAGAAATTAGTAAGGTGCGTCAGTTTGTGGGCGAGTATTAAGTTGCCGGAGGTGTAGTTTAGGAAGGTGCGTCAGTCGAAATCTCCTCGCTTCGCCGACAAAGTAATGCAAACTGACGCACCCTACGGGGAGCATCTCAGTTTTGCATTTACAGTGCGAGCGTCCCCGCTCGCGTATTGTACAATACGCGAGCGGGGAC
>NZ_JAUBTL010000072.1:3016-31995 GCF_036702475.1 Microcoleus sp. D2_18a_B4 | reverse complement strand
GGGCAGCTCGTGAGTAAAACTGCTTCTGGAGGCGTTCTATCGGCGATCGATAGTAATATCGGTCTAGAGTCGAGCCTTTGAGAGAAGAATCCCCCGCATTCTATGCGTGGGGAGTGTCAAAGAATAGTTGCTCGCCTAAATGTACAAAGGGGAGTTTATCGTATTGTTATGGATAATGCCATTTCAGAGCTAGATCAAATTAAACGCCAGCTCATGACCCTACACAGACCGAAAAAGCCCAAAATGCTGGTAGTAGACGACGAACCAGACAATCTGGATTTACTCTACCGCACTTTCCGACGAGATTTTAACGTTCTCAAAGCTGAGAGCGGAATTCGCGCCTTGGAAGTCCTCGGCATCGAAGGCGAGGTCGCCGTCATCATTTCCGACCAGCGGATGCCCGAAATGAAGGGAACGGAGTTTTTGAGCAAAACCGTGCCTCAGTTTCCGAATACGGTCAGAATTATCTTGACTGGTTTTACGGACATTGAAGACTTGGTGGATGCGATTAACTCAGGACAGGTTTATAAGTATATCACCAAGCCTTGGGACCCGAACGAACTGAAAATGGTGGTGCAAAAGGCGGCCGAGACTTATGAAATTCTCAAGCAGCGGACTGAGGAATTGGATCGCGCTCAAAATCAAATACAACTGTTAGCAACAATCATGCAAACGGCTGTGGATTATCCGAGTTTGGAAGCAAGTTTAGATCCAATTGCTACTGCTATAAGTGATAATTTTTTGGCGGACTTTTGCATTTTGCAACTGGTGGAAGGAAATGTTTTAATCCCAGTCCAAGGCTGTCACACCACGGGTTCAACTGTGGAAAATTGGCTGGCGGATGACCCTCTGGTTCGAGAAGCAATTACCTCTCAAACTATTCAGGGTGTTGTGAATATTGGACTCGACACAAACCTAGCGAGTTTGCCGCACTATCAGAAATCCGGCATTCAAGCTCACCTGAGCATCCCGGTTAGTCACAAAGGTCGATCGATCGCCCTGATTTCCATGCAGTGGAAACAACCTTGTTCCCTGCGCCCCGACGAACTCACAACAGTTCACCTCGCAGCTCAAGAAGTTGCTTTGGTATTGACGAGTTTTCAGGGTCATTAGTCATCAGTCATCAGTCATTAGTCATCAGTCATTAGTCATCAGTCATTAGTCATCAGTCATCAGTCGGCTCTGTGTCTTGAGTCGAAAATGATAGCCAACCAATGATTAAAGACAACATATCACCGATCGCTAACAAATAAAAAAGCATTAATGACTGGCGACAGCATGACATGAATGGACGGATTAATTATTAGTTCCGGCTGACAAATCACCTTTTCCCCAATCACCTTTTCACCTTTTCCGCAATGACAAATGACCAATGACTAATAACGCCGAAGCAATTAAAACTATATTTAATCGAATTGCACCAGTTTACAACCAATTGAACGACTGGTTGAGCTTTGGGCAACACCGGATTTGGAAGCAAATGACGGTGAAATGGAGCAGTGCGAACCCCGGAAATACTTGTTTAGACTTGTGCTGCGGTAGCGGGGATCTAGCTTTGTTGCTGGCTAAACAAGCAGGGCCGACCGGTTGCGTATTTGGAGTAGATTTTTCCCCCGAACAATTGGCCGTGGCGGCCAGGCGCGATCGACCTTTTCTCACGCCTGCAAGCCCCATTTCCTGGGTAGAAGCTGACGCCCTAGACTTGCCTTTTGCTGACAATTACTTCGACTGCGCCACAATGGGTTACGGCCTGCGTAACGTGACTGACATCCCCCGCAGTCTTCAGGAATTGCACCGCGTCCTCAAACCCGGTGCCAAAGCAGCTATTCTCGACCTCCACCGCCCCAGCAATTCCCTAATGCGGAGCTTCCAGCAGTTTTATCTAGACACTCTCGTAGTGCCCATTGCTCAGCAATTTGGCATGACTCAAGAATATGCCTACATTAATCCTAGTTTAGAAAAATTCCCGATCGGCGAGCAGCAAGTCGCGATCGCCAACAAAGCCGGATTTGCCGCCGCCACCCACTACCCCATTGCCGGAGCTATGATGGGAGTATTGGTATTAGTCCGTTGACTGTTGTCAGTTGTCAGTTGTCAGTTGTCAACAGTCAACAGTTAACAGTTAACAGTCAACAATCAACAATTCCCAATTCCCAATTATTGATGAATCCGTCTGACATTTGGCTGTTGTTGGCCCCACCTGTAGTGGGAGGAATTATTGGCTATTTCACTAACGATATAGCTATCAAAATGCTGTTCCGCCCGTATCGAGCTATTTACATCAAAGGGCGGAAGTTGCCTTTCACTCCAGGCTTGATCCCCCGCAACCAAGAGCGCTTGGCAAAGCGAATTTCCGATACAATTATGGGTTCGCTGCTGACGCCACAGGAACTGCAAAACTTGGCGCGCCGCCTCCTGCAAACCGAGCGGATGCAGTCGGTGATTCTCTGGTTGTTGCAGTTGGCGCTGGATCAGGTAAAAGCAGACGCAGAGCAAAAAACGGCTAAAATTCTCGCTAACATTTTGCGAGATTTGCTGGGGGAATCTGTGCCGCGAATTCTCAAAGTTTTGGCGCGCCGGGAAGATTTTTTAGAAGTTCAGCTAAATCAAATTTTTGACCAAGTTTTGCTGGAGATTCAGCTAACGGAAGCTCAGGCGGCTCAGCTTGCTGAGTGGTTGTTGCAGGTAGTAATACCCCCGGAAGTGCTGCGGCAGGCTTTAATTGACTTTTTGACGGATCGCAATATTTCGATCATCGATGAAGGGTTTCGAGAAAAAACCAGCGGCACTTATTGGGTAGTAGCAAATTTGTTTGGTTTGCGGAACACTTTAACTCGGCTGCGGACTTTTTGTCTGGATGACAGAGAAGCCACAAATCAGCGCTTAGCAGAGTTAACCATTTCTTTGGGAATTCGCGGGCGAATTCAGGAATGGCTGCAAAATTTGTCGATGCAAAATTTACCGGTTTCGACTGTGAGACAGTTGCGAAAAACTATGCGCGACAGTGTTCGCAGCTATGTTCAGCAGCGGGGTACAGATGTACTTGAGGGGTTGAGTAAATCTATTGACTGGGAAAATATTTCGCGGTTGCTTCTCAATCGCTTGCAAACTTCAGCGGTGATGAGCGCTTCCCTCGGAATTGTCAGCCAAGAACTTGCTTTGGTTTTAGAACGCTATCTAGAGCGGGATTTAGAAAATATTGTAGCTCAGGCTATCCCGATTTTGAATATTGACCAGGTGATTGTCGATCGAGTCAAAGGTACTTCTCCTGAAGAGTTGGAGTTAGCAATTCAGGGAATTGTCCAAAGCGAGTTGCAGGGAATTGTAAATTTAGGAGGCATTTTGGGTGTTTTTGTCGGCTGTTTACAGACAGTTGTTATTTGGATTCAGCGGTGATTTATTTCGACAGGTGTGAGCTCTTTGTTGTAGTCTAATATTCACTCTCTCTGGCGCAGCCAGTACCAAAAACCCGGTTTTTCGCTAGTATTTGCTACCTAAGCCAGAGGATTTTTGGTAGAAACCGGGTTTTTGTGGCCCAATCCTAATTTACTTATTTTCTAAATCTATGCCAGCCCCCAATTCGGACGATCGCACAAACATCCCAAAAAACCCGCGCAACCTCAGCCGCCAACAATACGAGCGTTTAACAGCAGAAATGGCCACTCCCTACCGGCCTCTGCGACAGTTTGTCTATGTAGCTTGTGGCGCTTCTGGCTTTATAGGTGGCTTGGTTTTCCTCGCTAAAATTGCCTCTGGCCGGGAAATTGGTTCTGCTTTGCCCAATTTTGCCCTCCAAGTCGGAGTTGTGGCCCTGATGGTGTTCCTGTTTCGCTGGGAGCAGCGCGCCGACGGCCGATCCCCCAAGTCGAAGTAATAAAAATTTACAAATCGAGACAAAAATATATCTGAGGCAAGGAAAAGTTATAAATATAAAGAAATTATTATGAAATCGTGGTTTCCCAGCGATCCCTGTAATACTAAGAATGTGGCTTTAATTGGGGTCAGCAAATTTAAAGGCCCTAATCATAAACCGCTTGTAATTCGTTCAATTGGGGTCAGCTTTCATAAAGACCCTAAATATATAAAATAAATTAAAGCCCAGCGCCAGCCTTCACTGATAGAAGAGCTGGCGTTAGGCATTTTGCTAGGATCGGGAAATTGGGAGAGAGAATCATATCAATTTGGGTGGCACCGTCGGTGATTGTTGACTGTTGACTGTTGACTGTTGACTGTTGACTGTTGACAGTTGACTGTTGACAGTTGAATCGTGGTCGCAAAACTGAATGGTTGAGTGTTATCAGTAGGGTGTGCACCGCGCACAGAGAGGCCGGTACCAGCGCCCTGAACCGAGTTTTTTCCCTAGCATCCGATATAGGTAATACCAGTTCCCAAAAATCATGCACCTGTAGACTTGTGCTCGAAACCACGATCGTCATCAGTCATTCGCAATTCTAAAATCTAAAATCTAAAATGCTATAAGTGCTGGGGCGATCGACTAATTGGGTATTTCCCCAAGACCTTAGCCTGTGCAGTAACTAATGAGATGTGTCAAAGTCTAAGTAGAAAAAGATGTTGGGAGATTTTACTATGAATCGATCATTTTTCCAAGGGCGGTGGACACTATTTTTAGCAGCAGGCGCGGGAATTTTATTTTACAGCAATGCTGCGGCGGCTGCCGAAAAGGTAGTGCTCAAATACAGTGCGATCCGAATGACTTTACCCGTCAGCGAATTAGAAATTTTTGCAGAAACTGGGAAAATGTCGCCCGCGTTAGAAATGCTACTGGGAAAAGCAAAAAAAGACCCCGAAGCGGTTCGCAACAGTCTGACGAGACCAGTAAAAGTCAGTCAAAGCTTTTTGGATCGGACGCTTAACAGTAAGGTTGGAGAAATAATTCTCGATGAGGTGGGTCAGGTAATTCGCACTCCTTCTGGGAATGCAAATCGAGAAGCTTTGCGCGAGGCCTTGGTGCTGTCTGCAACTAATGATAACGAGATTACACTGCTGGAAGCGATGAAGAATTATCCTACTCCAGAAGTTTATGTTGAGGGCGATCGCTTAGTTGAAGCTTACGGCAAACTTGTAGCTTTGTCAGAACAATTGGGTGGCGTTTCAGAACGGCTGCAAGACCTTTTGAACAAGATTCGTCTGCCTAGATTGTAGTGGATTTGCTCAAGGACGGTTGATTGCTTCGAGCGATCGCACTTGGGTTGCTGAACCTGCATCTACAGGGGAGTTACCTTTTTTTGTACAAAATTTGCCTAATTTTGACAGGAGTTAAAAACCAAATCTAACTGCCGGCCAGCTTCAAACCAGACGGGAATCAGTCATTCCTAATTCTAAAATCTCAAATCTAAAATCAGATAACTTCGCTGTCAAATCTAGATCGGGATAGATGTTCGAGACTTTACGAAAAGTTGCTCCTGAAGTATAGCAATCCTAAATGATTTCTGAGAAACCACCAGAGCTAAAAAGCTTGGGAAAATCAAATATTTGGAGATGAGTGACTAATTTAAATAGGGCTTGCTGGGCGTTGCTTAATTAGGGTATGAAAAAAATAAGTTGAAAAGGCCGAAGCTTTGTGGATACTGGTTTCTATGACTGGCATATTTAGCCTTTCATACCGTAAATCAGCAACGCCGAGAAATACTGTCCCCTGCAATTTGATCTCCGAAGTTCCGATCGACACTCACTCTCGACACTCACTATCGGCACTCACTTAGCATATTGGAGGGGATGCCAGCAGAATTGGGCTATAAAATTCACAAACCGTGACAATATTTGGTTTTAGGGTACTCAATAAGCCAAAGTTTCTAAAGTTTCCCGCAGATAGGAACGAACCTGCTGATCGATGGTGGCATTTTGCTGCTGACGCTCAAAATTGAGTTCTAGCTGCCAGCGTTGAAATCCTGAACTTGCGCCGATCGCGGATTTGAGACTGCCCCAGATTTCAGAATCTTCGCACAGCTCGATCGGCTCTGCGGCTTGAGGTTGTTGTGCGATCGGTAGATAATTCGCCATATTGTTATACCTCTGTTTTAATCCCCTGTAAGGATTGAAAGCTGACCTTGACACTCTCTATTATAGATTCTTCTCTCCAAAGAGCCAACCTAAAATCTCCACAAGTTGCAATTAAAAATTAAATATTAAGACTATTAATAATCTCTATCAGAAGAGGGGCCTTACCTATTTTTTTCACAGCATACATCTGTACAAATTAAAGTAGCTTAAACTACAATTGTCCCCCTCTTAATTTTTTATTTCACTTTTTTTCGCTCGACTCTTCGGGTAGGGATGTAACGCCGTTGGTGTCAGCAGGTTCTGGGTTGACAATACTGCCTGCAGAATTCCCTATGCTGGATGCTGGCTCAATTGACTCTGCCGGTGCAGCCACACCGGCAGTTGTCTCGGCTGCCAAAGCCGGCAAAAGTCGATCGACTTGCCAAGGTGCGATCGTAAAATCCTGCCGAATTTTTTCTACAACATGAGGCTTTGTCGCTGCAAATTCTGATTCCGGCGTCAGCAAAACCGCCATGACACTAGCAGACACCTGCAAAAACAAATTGCTAGCTAAAAAAGCAGCAACTGCCAACAACAATCCAGCCCACCGCCAGGAAGGAGGAAAGGGAGCAACCGTTGCCGCGAGGGGAGCCAATCGGTAGAGTTGCCACAAAATTACTGCCAGAAAAACAGCGACAAAAAGAGCGATTCCTTGATTTAACTTAGTTTTAAACCGAGTCAGAAGTCGGTGCTGCACAGAAGTTAAATTCTGCGGTTTCACCGCCACAACTAAAATACTAAAAATGTAAAAAGGGCGGAACCACTGCATCCACAGCACAGGAACAATACCTGCTACAGCCACTAAAAACATTTCTAACCAGACAGGGAGCAGGGGAGAACCCACTGCCAGTCCCAGCAAGCACACTCCCAGGAATATCGGCAGTGTAGCCGCCCCAGAAAGGTGAATCCACAAAAAAGGATCTGACCAAAAAGAACGCACTTTAAATAATTATGAGTTATGAATTAGGAGTTTTGAATCTTGGATTTTGAGATTTTGGGATGCACTCTTGACTCTGAAATCCGATGCCAGGAGTAAATATTTAGCTATCAAACCGAGGACTTACAAGCAGAAATCTGGTTTATTTCGGTAATTCTTATTTGAGGGAGCGAATTTTAAATTTTAAGCAAGGGTAAAGACGATTAGGAAGTTCTTAATTCCTTCTTCCTTCTTCTTTCGGTCAACTGTCAACTGTCAACTGTCAACTGTCAACTGTCAGATGAGTTTGGGAGTATTGAGTGAAGAGAAGAGTGGCGAGCGATCGGCAATTTGGTTGCGATCGCTCAAAAATTCTCTTCCCTCTCAACACTCACAACTCAAAACTATTGAGAGAGAGTCCGGCGTTTAGTAACCATCCGGTAGGCTTCAATCATATCGCCATCCGCCCAGTCGCTAAACCCGCTCAAAGAAATGCCGCATTCAAAGCCAGAATTGACTTCCTTGGCATCTTCCTTCATCCGTTTTAGGGAGTCGAGGACACCTTCGTAAACGACATTGTTGCCGCGGCGCACCCGCACCTTACAGTTACGGATGACTTTGCCAGAGAGTACCATACATCCAGCCACAGCCCCGCGACCGATCGCAAAGACAGCGCGCACTTCGACTTGACCCAAAGGTTCTTCCACCAATTCGGGTTCCAGCAGGCCTTCCATCGCCCCTTGAATGTCATCCAAGAGGTTGTAGATGATGCTGTATTCCCGCACGTCTACGCCAGCTTGGTCAGCCGCGAGGCGAGCGTCGGTGGCCAGAGTAGTATTGAACCCGATAATTACAGCATTACTGGCTGCAGCGAGGTCAATATCCGTTTCTGTAATTTCCCCAGGAGCAGATAGCAGCAGTCGCAGTTGAACTTCTTTTTGAGGAAGTTGAGTCAGAGCGCCGACAATTGCTTCGAGGGAGCCTTGGACATCTGCCTTCAAGATCAAGTTGAGTTCCTTGAGAACGCCTTCCTTAGCTTGTTGAGAGAAGCCGCTGAGGCTGATCCGGCCGCCTTGCAGCAGGCGTGAATCTCGTCGGGAGGTAGCTCTTCCAGAGGCGATCGCCGCAGCTTCTTTTTCGTTTGCGAAGACATCAAACTCGTCTCCGGCGCGAGGAACTTCCCGCAGCCCTAGCACTTCCACCGCGAAGGATGGAGTTGCGTGCTCTACGCGATCGCCCCGGTCATCGATCATTGCGCGCACCTTGCCCAAAGCCGAGCCTGCGACCACAATATCGCCCACTCGCAGAGTGCCGTTCTGCACCAGCAGAGTTGCCACAGGCCCCCTTGCCTTGTCGAGGTGAGCTTCAATCACAGTACCCTTAGCCGGTCGGTGCGGGTTGGCGTTGAGGTCTTCCATTTCCGCGACTGTCAGAATCATTTCCAACAGCGTATCCAGGTTTTCGCCTCGGATCGCGCTGACTGGAACCATCGTGATATCGCCGCCCCAGTCATCTGCGACCAAGCCGTACTCAGTAAGCTCTTGCTTCACCCGTTCCGGCTGAGCACCCTCCTTGTCAACTTTATTGATAGCCACGACAATTGGCACTTTCGCCGCTTTCGCGTGGCTGATCGCTTCAATTGTCTGGGGTCGCACGCCGTCGTCCGCCGCCACCACCAAGATGGCGATGTCCGTAACCCGTGTTCCCCTAGCCCGCATCGCTGTAAAGGCTTCGTGACCGGGCGTATCCAAAAATACCACCTGCTGGCTCTTGCCTTCGTGTACCACATCCACGTGGTAAGCACCGATGTGCTGGGTAATGCCCCCAGCTTCTCCCTGAGCCACCTTGGTTTTGCGGATCGAGTCGAGCAAGGTAGTTTTACCGTGATCCACGTGACCCATAATCGTGACTACTGGGGGACGGCGTTCGAGGTATTCCAAATCCGCTTCGTCCAGCATCTCGATCACTTTGAGAGCTGGGGCTACTTTTTCTGGGGTTTCCACCTCTACGCCCATTTCTTCGGCTACCATTCTCACCGCTGAAATGTCCAAGGTTTCGGTAATGTTGACCGCAATACCTTTAGAGAAAAGCCGCTTAATAATTTCGGTTTCGGGAACAGCCAGAGTAACTGCTAGTTCTTGAACGGTCATCGGCCTGCTCAGCAGCAGCTTTTCTGGACGTTCTACCTTAGCTTCGGCTGTTTTGCCCCGGTTGCCACGTCCCCCGCTCGAACCTGAAGAACTTTTATCGTGAGAAGGGCCTGGTCTCTTATTTTTTCCGCTGCTTCCGGGTGCGCCCGGAGTTGGTGTTGACTTGGGTGCTGCTTGTCCCTTCGCTTTCGCTGGGCGGGCTAGGGACAGGCTGACCGTGACTGGTGCTGGGAGATCCAAGCCGTTTTCTAAGTCATCGTCATCCTCGTCTATGGGTTTGAGGCGAGAACGTTTTGCCTTAACAGCTTTTGCAGCTTTTGCAGCATCTGAGTTTTCGTCATCATCTTCTTCCCAAATGACCGATGTCTTTTTGGCAGGACGAGGGAGGGAGGGCCTTTCGAGGAGAGGAATCTCCAGCAACGGCGTATTATCTTCTTCATTGTCATCAGTGTCATCCCCTAGCGCTCCGGTGCCACCGCCCCGGCTACGCAGCCCGGTAGCTGACGTTGCGGGGGCAAGGCTCCGGCGCGGCCCACCGGGCTGGGGTCGATCGGCCAGTGGAGTTTTGACTGGGCCACCAGCGCCTTCCCGGCGCGGTCTTTGCGCGTCGCGAGATTCGGTAGCCGATCCCGGTGCAGGTCTGCTGGGGCGACTCGGTTTAGCCGGCGCTTCCAGAGTTTCTGACTGTCCTGATTGCTCTTGCTCGCTTTTTGCAAGTTTGAGTACCGGCTTGTTCCCCAGATTTTGTGGGGTACGGCTAGCGGACTCGGACGCCCCTCTGACTGGCGGCGACGTGAGTTTTGCCGACGGCGCAGGGGGGGCGATCGGCGGTTGCTGGGTGCGTTCTGGAGCCTTTTCCGACGGCGGTTGAGGTGCCGCCGGTGCCTGAGCCTGGATGGTTGTTTCCGGGGCGATCGCACCTACAGTTTCCGACACTATTTCTGACGGAGCCGCCGACACAGCGACATTTGGCTTCGACAGTACAGGTCGATTGATATTCGGTTTAGCTGGAGGCTGGAGTTGTTGAGCTGCAGGCGACTTGGGAGGAGTTGCCACGGTTGCCGCGGGCTGGTTTTTGTTCTCCTCGTTGCCTGCAGGCTGGGAGTTTGCACCAGCCGGACGTACTTTTGGACTGCGTATTTCTAAAATTTGCTGCTTTTTTTGTTGGTCGTTAGGGTGAGGGCCAGATTCTCTAGATGGCGCTGCTGCTCTTTCGGGTGGAGCTGGCTTGCCGGGGGAAGAGTGGCTACTGGCTACGTATTTTTCCGCCGTTTTGCGAATGCGCTCTGCTTCGGATTCTGTAATTGTGCTGCTGTGGCTCTTGACTGAAATATTGAGCCGCTCGCATACTGCCAAGATGTCTTTATTATCCAAATTTAGTTCCCGTGATAATTCGTAAATTCTTACTTTGCCGTTGTTCATCCACTCTGCCCTCTTTTGTGCCAACCAGTTTTTACATTGTGATTTTTTGTGCTAATGACGACATCATTCGGTGTGATTGATTCAGTGTCAGGAATCGGGGTTTTGGTACTCGCTCAGCAATTTTATCTAAAAGATGCAACTCGCTGAAGTCGGCGGTTGAAGAATTCTCAAGTCTGTTTGGGAACTTGGAACTCCGAAGTCTGAGTTTTGGCAAAACCCACTCTCTCAAGCTTCAAAGTTTGCCTTTCCACCTTGAGGATACCTCTGCTAGTACCCTACCCTTATCTAATCTGACACAAATCTTTCCAGACTGGTGGGCAGATCGGATTGGGGTTTTATAGCTGGCGCTACCGGTAATTACTGGTAGGGCTGCCAAGAGGGTTTATACAGTCGATGCCGAACTATTGTCGGTTTTTCTTCCGGCTAGGCCAGAGTAAGATGTACAGTCAGATGTGGCTAAACGCTGCCAAAGTGTTTGGTACAGTTCGTCAGACACAGACGCTTTGAGCGATCGCCCAAGTCGATTTTTTTTCTGAGCTGCTTTGAGGCATTCAGCTTCCCGACAAAGGTAAGCAGAACGGCCCATGCCACGATCTAATTGTACCTGATGAGAAGGATAGAGCCTGACTACTCGCCAAAAAGCTTCCTTTGGAGCTATTTTTCGACAACTTGCACAGCACCGGTAGTTCGGTTTCATTTCTTGTCACAGGGGGAGTAGGGGGAGAGGAGCGAGTAGGGGACAAGTCCTCCTTGTCTCCCGAAGATAGAAAATCTTATGACAAGGAGTCAGAAGACAGAATTCAGAATTCAAAATACGCCATGCCTCAAGTCAGGGGTAAGGGTTACGGAAAAAATTTTTGGTGTTCCACGATTCAAATCGCGGGCTTTCAACCTCGATTCTCCATCCTGTCGCACAGAACCCATTCTGGATTCTGGCTGTTGAATTCTGAATTCTTCTTCGGTAAATGTCACAGTTTTTAGACAGCGGCTTCGGTTTCCTCCGTGGCGGCTGCCTCCTCTTCCTCAAATTCTGCAGTTTCCTCGTCGTAGTCGCCTGCTTCGTCTGCGTCGTAGTCGTCGGCTAGTTCTTCGAGCCTAGTTGCTTCTGCTGCCAATTTGCTGTCTTCAGCCGCGCGATCGTACTTAGCAATATCTTTGATATCGATTTTCCAACCTGTCAGGCGGGCTGCGAGGCGCACATTCTGACCTTCTTTGCCAATGGCAAGACTCAGTTGGTCTTCAGCGACCAAAATGTGAGCTCTCCTGCCTTCTGGAGCAACTAAACGCACTTCATCTACTCTAGCGGGACTCAGAGCGTTAGCAATATAAGTTGCGGGGTCTGGAGACCAGCGGATCACGTCGATTTTTTCGCCACGCAATTCGTTGACTACTACCTGAATCCGCGATCCCCGCGCTCCGATGCAGGCTCCTACAGGGTCTACGTCGCGATCGAGAGTATCAACTGCTATTTTAGTCCGGGGGCCGACGTGCCGGGATGGCGGATTTGCCTCCCTGGCTACGGCGACAATCCTCACCACCCCGTCTTCTATTTCTGGTACTTCGTTAGCAAACAGGTAAACCACCAAACCTGCGTCGGCTCTAGAAACAAGTAACTGCGGCCCTCTAGTAGAGCCTTCGCCTACTTTTTTGAGATAAACCTTGAATGTAGCGTTTGCCCGGTAATTGTCGTTGGGCAACTGTTCGCGCTTAGGGAGTTCGGCATCTACTTCTGGCTGACCGAAGCTGCTGGTAACTGCTAAAATTACCGACTGCCTCTCAAACCTGAGCACTCTTGCTTGAAGAACGGTTTCTTCTAAATCTTTAAACTCTTCTTGAATCATTTTGCGCTGTTGGTCGCGCAGTTTTTGAGCGAGAACTTGTTTGGTTTGGATCGCGGCCATGCGACCAAATTCTTTTTGATTTGGTGTTACGTCTACGAGCACGATGCTCCCCGGCTGAGCTTCCGTGGCTACTTCTTGCACTTCCGAAAGTGAGATTTCGTGATCGGGATTGATGACTTCTTCGACAATAGTTTTGTTGGCTAAAACGCGGAAACCTTCTTGTTCTGCGTCGAGTTCTACATCAAAGTTGTCGAAGTATTCTTCGCTGAAGTGATCGAGTTTTTGGGTGCGGCGGTAGCGTTCGTATCCTTTGAGCAGGGCTTCTCGCAAGGCTGCTTGGACGGCGTGTTTGGGTAAATTGCGTTCTTTGCTAATGCCTTCGACCATTTCTTTTAGTCCGGGCAGGGGAACCATTGACATATAAAACTCTCCTTTTTTGCTGTGGTAATAAGTAACTGGTAATCGGTAATTGGTACTGGGAAATTATCGAGAAAGAGTGATGACCAATGATTGATGAGTTACTGGATAGGATTAGGGAAGCTAGGTGCTGTAACAATTTATTTGTTGTTCCTCTTCAACCCGCTGCTACAGATGTGATTGTTAAAAATTAACTCGCAGCCAAGCGTTTTCAGCTTGCTGCGAGGCAATCTCAAAACTCAAATCGGGCGGGCACAGGGGCACCGCCCCTACAACTCAAAACTCACAATTTCCCTTTACATCTCCTTTCCTTCGTCTAGTTCAACTTTGACAATCTGAGGGCGGGGAATTTTAACCTGTCGCCCTTTTTGATTGAGATAAACCGCTGTTTCATCCCGGCCCAGGAGTAGTCCTTTCCACTCTTTGATTCGCGAGTCGGGTTCGGTGGTTTTGGCTGTCACGGGGAAACCTTTAAAGGTAATAAATTCTCGATCGCTGCTGAGCAATCGGGATATTCCGGGACTGGAAATCTCTAGCACGTAGGCATCGGGTATGATGTCGGCTGCCTCTAACTCGGCATCGAGGGCTGTGCTCATGCGCTCGCAGTCGGCTAAACCAGTGTCTTGTTGGAGGTTGCGGATGTCTACCCGCAAGACGGGAGGATTTTGGTTGGTGTGAAACACTGCTCCCACTACTTCCAATCCCAGTGTTTCCGCAACGGGGGTAGCTAAGTCAATGATTTGTGGGATTAGGGGATGAGTCATATCGAATACTTAAGTTAAAACTCCTAAACTCGGACACGGGCAAGGAAAAATTTGTTGTTGAGATTGCTTGGTTTTGAGGTGGTTTGATTAGGTGGCTGCGACTTTCGTCTTCAACTTTGGGACTTACCCAACATCCCAGCAGGGATCTCAAGCGGGGGGGTACCCCTACTAAATCAGTCCTCAACTTGCAAGTCAGACGCCCTGAGCTCTTTTCCTGCGACTAATGCAACAAAAAAAGTGGGCTTGACCCACTCCTAGGTAAAACAATTTCTTCCAAGAAGTTTGAGGACTTCTTCTGATCGAAGGCAGGCCTCAGTTCTCAGTTTAGCTCGATCGCCCGCCCGGTGACAAACCGATCGCCATCGGCGGACTGTCCGAGGGCAGAAGGGGGGAGCTGACAGGGGGAATAAGGACGACTTCATCACCGTTTTGGAGTGGGGTGGGGCGAGGGCAAATTCCTGGTTGATACCCAAGCGGGTGCGATCGATCTGAGATGTTGCACCATTCTCAAGAACAGGCTTTCCGGCCTGTTCCACAAAGAGTAGATTTTCTTGTGGAACAGGCCGTCCAGCCTGTTCCTAAAAAGCTTCTTGACAATGGTGCAAGATGTGCGATCGATCCTAGAACTGGGGGGAAGTGGCACTGAGGCGTTCTAGGACTTGCGATACGGGAGTTGCTTTGGGAAATTCTAATTTCTCTTCGGACAAGCCCTCTGCTTCTTGATAGGCGGCCAAGAGTTTAACAGTTATGGTGATTGGTAGATTAGACATGGGCGATCGCAATATTAACGGTATATTGACAAAACAGCCAAACTAAAATTAGCCCTAAAAAATCCCCATTACTAATGGTGAATTGGAAGCTCAATTACAAACTCTACCCCCCATTCTGGCGAGGAAATGCAGGTCAGCTTACCACCATGTTTTCGTTCTACGATCTCACGGCTAATAGACAAACCTAAACCTGTCCCTTTACCTACTGATTTAGTAGTAAACATCGGCGTGAATAAATGCTGCATTACTTCCTGAGTTATGCCAACCCCATTATCAGCAATCCGAATCACCACTCTGTCATCATGAAGCATTTCAGTGCAGATCCGAATCTGTGGAGTGTCATTGCTCTGTTTCTTTTCTCCGCACAGCGGACAACTAATCGTAGACTCTTCTAAAGAATCAATTCCATTCGCCAATATATTCATAAATACCTGATTAAGTTGCCCCGGATAACACTCTACTAGCGGCAATTCCCCATACTCCTTAATCACTGCAATTCCTGGGAAACTTCCTTTAGATTTCAGTCTATGCCCTAAAATTAATAAGGTACTATCTAGCCCATCGTGAATATTCACTGGCGTTAGGGCCGATGTATCCAAGCGAGAGAAATTACGCAGTGACATAGAAAGATTGTAAAGTCGCTCTGTTCCTAGCGCCATTGAATCAATAATTTTTGGCAAATCTTCCACAATAAAATCTAACTCAATCTCCTGGGACTTATCCTCAAATTCTGATGTCGAAGTAACGTTGTGCTGCTGGCAAAGCCGAGTCATCTCGATCAAATCGGCAATATATTCCTTGGCAATAGGGATATTATTGGAGATAAAACTAACTGGATTGTTAATTTCGTGAGCTACCCCAGCTACAAGTTGACCAAGACAAGCCATCTTTTCACTTTGAACGATTTGCACCTGAGCTTTTTTAAGATTATCCAAAGCTTGAGAAAGTTCAGCCGTTCGTTCTTCCACCCGTTTTTCTAACTCCTGTGCGAGCTGATGTAACGCTGCTTCTGCTGCGAGCCGGTCTTCAATCTCCCGTTTGAGAAGCAGATTTTGGTCAGCGAGAGTTTTAGTCAAAGAACGCAGTTTTAAATGGAGGTTGACGCGAGCTAACACCTCCTTTTGTTCAAAGGGCTTAGTAATGTAATCCACAGCCCCTAGATTAAAGCCTTTGATCTTATCTCCTATGTCAGAAAGAGCCGTCATAAAAATTACCGAAATTTCGTTCGTCAACGGACTTTCCTTCAGGCGATGGCAGGTTTCAAACCCGTCAATTCCTGGCATCATTACATCTAACAGAATCAAATCCGGCTGAGTATATTCAGCCTGTTCGATGGCAGTTTCGCCATCAGTTGCTACCAATATCTCCCATCCAAAACCCGCTAAAGCTTCAGAAAGCACGTCCAGATTGCTAGGATTATCATCGACGATTAAGATGCTACTTGTTTCAATATTTGCTGCCTTCATTCTGTTTCTATCCTGTGGGATGTAATAAACTCTTTTATTTTTTTCACCTGATAGCCTTGGGCTAACTGGCGCAGCTCAACAGCAAAGGACACAAATTTCTGATCTAACTTCTCTAGGTGCTCACTGCGCTTCACAATTCCTTTCACGTTGCCTCTCATCGCCAGTTCAAATAAAAGTTCAATTTCTTCGGGCGGGGGAGCCACTACAGAGGGCGATTCAGAAAGTGATTGAGCATCTGATGAAAAAGGAATAGTGCTGATTTTTTCATGCTTTTCTTCCTCATATATCCATTCAAGTTTTAAATACTTTTGCAACATCTCAAATAGCTCTTCTGCCTGCACTGGCTTACCGAGAAAATCGTTTGCTCCCCCCTCGAAACTTTTATGTTGGTCGGTAGCAAATACACTGGCAGATGAAGCAATGATTGCCACATCTTTATAGTGTGACAAATTTCGGATACGGCGCATCATCTCAAAGCCATCTAACACTGGCATCACTAAGTCAGTGATAATCAAATTGAACTTAAACTCTTCTACTTTTTCTAAACCTTCTTGACCGTTTTTAGCTTCGGTTACTTCAAAGCCGAGCGGTTCCAGCAGATTGACAATCACCGAGAGGTTTTCCCATTTGTCATCCACAACCAAAACTTTCTGTTTTCTACCTTGGTAGCCAACCAGCTTTCTTTGCTTGGCAATCGTGACTGTATTTGCCCAGTCTGCCGCTTCCCGTAAATCCACATCAAGCCAAAAAACACTGCCGACTCCTGACTGGCTTTTTACTTGGATTGTACTACCCATCATTTCGACAATTTTCTGGCTAATTGTTAAACCGAGTCCGGTTCCTTCCGCCTGCCGCTTGCTGTCTCCTACCTGTTCAAAAGGCAAAAATATTTTTTCTAATTGTTCTGGTGTCATACCAACGCCAGTATCTTCTATTTGAAACCGAATTTTGTGAATTGGTGAGGCTGGCTTTTGGTCATGGCTTTGTACCTTTTCACCTGTCCCCTTTTCCAGATGTTCTATCTTAAAAGTCACCCCTCCACCGTCGGTAAACTTAATTGCATTGCTCAGTAAGTTAATTAGTACCTGTCGCAAGCGTTTCTCGTCAGCGTAGATGCCAGCAGGAATTTCCGAACTGGGTTGATAAACAAAAGCAATTCCTTTTTGTTCGGCTCGGATGCGGCAGATTTCCGCGACTCCCTGCAAAAAGGAAGGAAAATGGAAATCTTTCGCGTACAGTTCCAATTTCTGGGCTTCAATTTTAGCGAGGTCTAAGATGTCATTGATCAGGGTTAACAGGTGGGAACCACACTGGTGAATAATACTGATGCCTTGGATATCTTTCGGAGCCATCGTTTTTGAGCGTTCTAGGATTTGAGCGTATCCTAAAATTCCATTGAGTGGCGTTCTCAATTCGTGACTCATATTCGCTAAAAATTCACTTTTAGCTTGGTTGGCAGTATCAGCGATTTGTTTGGCTTCCGTGAGTTCAGCGGTGCGTTCTTCTACTCGGATTTCTAGCTCGGAATTGGTCTTGGCTAGCGCCTCAAAGGATTCGCGCAACTGTTGTGCCATAAGGTTGAAAGACTGACCCAGGACTTCTAGTTCTTCTATGCCTTTTACCTGCACATTTTTCTCTAAGTCGCCACTGGCGATCGCCCTAGAAGCTGCGCTCAAACGGAGAATCGGGCTGGTAATCCAGCGTGCGGTTAAGATTCCCAGAACGGTAGCCAGCGCCAAGGCTCCCAAACACAACAAAATGGTAGTCTGGGTATTGGCGTTAATTTGATCCATGAAATCGCTTTCAGGAACTACGACGACGATCAGCCAGTCCAATCCTCGCCTATCCTGAAAGGGCATAACTTGGAGGAATTCCCGCTGACCGGCGATCGTAAAATCCAATTGCTGAGAGCTATTAATTTTAGTGAGGTCGCCAAAGTGTTCTTTTAAATGCGCTGTTGTCAGCCGAATTAAATCATCTCTGCTGTCTAAAGCATTCAGGCGATCGAGTTTGCCATTGTTGGTGATAAATGCTTCTTTGAGAGTTGAACTGCCTACTAGGAGTCCCGAACGTTCCATAATGAATGTCTGTCCCGATCGACCCATTTTTAAGCTGTGCAGGAAGTCACTGAGGAAAGAGATCAGAAAATTAGCAACGAATACTCCGCGCAGTTCGCCACTTTCGTCATACACTGGATGTCCGGCAGGAAGCGAGAGGGTTTTCTGACCTGTAATCGAAAAAATTTCGCTCCATGTGGGCTTGCCTAAGCGTACACTGTCTTTATACCATGAACGGTTGAGTATATCGTAGTTGCGGGAGACTTTTAAGAGCTTCGTTTGATTGCCTTTGCTATCAGATTCATAAATATGAAGTTCATTCCGATGCTCTTTGTCTGCTCTTTTAAAAACTACTTTGCCATTCTCTTGGCGTTCAATGGCAATGAACTCTCCCGTGTTAGTAGCAAAGCCCATATTGGGCAGAGAAGGAAAGGCTTGAATTTGCTCCCACAAATAGCGATCCATACTCTCCAATTCGTCTGGATTTAAGTATCCTAGGCGAAGGGCATTGGCATTCAGTTGATTGACGCGAGGAGCTGTATCTAGGTATGTGTTGAGCTGCTGCTGGATGCGGGCCGTAATTTCACTCCGCAACTGGCTAGCAACTTCGTTGACTGCTTTTTGCCCGTTGCGTAAGGATAGCCAGCCTGTCAGCCCGACGGCTGCAAATATTTGCAGAACGAATGGCAATACTAAAATCAGGCGCAGGGACACCTTTTTTTTATAACGGTTTGACAGGAAAGTGGTTGCAGAGGTCTGTGACATTTATTGGTGTTACTCCTGGGGTAACGAGTTGGCTGAAAAATCTCAGTGGAGAAGAGTGAAATGAGGCTGAGGAAATATATATTGAAAAGCAATCTATAATAGTTAGTGAAAAGTTTGAGACAGTAACTTGCTTAAACAAGCATGGCTACTTACGTGTTTTCTCTGATAGTGGTATAATAATATCTGACTAAAGATACTGACGCGCCTTAGTTTTTTTAGCCTTGGTAATTTTTTTTATCCTTTAGGAAACCAGTTAGCAATCATATCTAATAGATTACTTGGTTTAGAGCTATTTGTAGTGATTTTTAACTTTACTTTACAGATTGACTCTAAAAAGTAGAATCTCATCAAACTTACATATAAATTGATATAATGTACGTCTAAAAAAACTGACCGAAAGCATCCAGGATACAAGCCCCCGGATTCATCCGTCCAGAAATAAAAAACCTGTATCCGATGAAACTTGCCCCCCGAATTTATCGGTGGGGTCAATGCTTCAATCTCAAATCTAAAATCGAAAATCTAAAATCGATTGACCTTTCTCGCTAAAAACATGACACGCCAGGCCGCTGAGAACCCTAACGGCGGTCTAACTCACTACCGCGCTCAAGATGTGATGCACAACCCTGCAGATGACTCTCGTAGAGAATGCCGATCGCACATGAAACTTTACAATTCCAGCAAGTTTCATGTGCAGGAGTTACAGCAGGGTAATTGCTAATTGCTAATTGCTAATTGGGGAAGAAAAAAAATAAGTAAAGCGGTGGAGACTTGCGCTAACGCGGGGCTATCCGTTGCAGTTCTTTGGCTTGTTCTAAAATTTTCTCGAAGTCTTCTTCGCTCAACCGCTGAATGTAGTTGATTTTGAACTCTTCTAGGAAGTCGCACAGCAGCAGTTGTATTTCTTGCCAGGTTTGCTGCTGTTGCAGTTCGGTTCCTAAAGCTTGCCCGAAATGTTGGACTAGCTGGCTTGAAAGTTTTATGCTTATGGGGTCTTCGCTGGCGATTTTGAAGGCTTCGTAGGCATCTTGGGGGCCGAGGGTGACTAATTTTGAGAGTTCTGCAACTAATTGCTGTGCTAGCTGTTCGGGCAGGTTTCCCAAGCCGGGTACTTGCTTCCATCCTTGATAGAGGGGGGATTGTTTGAGGAAGCTTTCAATATTGTACCGGAGGAGGGCTTCTAGGTCTGGCTGGAGTTGGGGGAGGACTTTGTAGACGGTTATTTGGACGAGATGGGTGGCGATCGCTTCTATTTCATTGATATTGTTGATGTCTAGATAGCGCTGTTTTTTAGATTGAAATAGTTGACGAGCCAGTTCGCCTGTGGTAATTGATTGTTGCATCTGGTTGATGAGTTGAATTACTACAACTTCGGTCAATTCTTGGGCGAAGTTGGCGACGAAACCTCGGCTGATTTGGGTGCGTATGGGTTGGAGATCCGGCATTTTGGCTTGGTGGATGCGAATTGTGACGGGTAATACTCGCAACAGGCGCCAGAATGGGAGAAGCATGAAGATGTCGTACCATCGCCAGAGCATGGCTGCTCGCCAAGTGACGCTGCGGTGGCGGCGGGTGATCCAGTAGGTACGGGCTAGAAATTCGATCGCGAATATGGCAATAAATGGCAGGTCGATTAGCCAGAAGTTATCGGTGAATTCGCCGTTGTCTCCAATCTCGCGGTAATAGTTGGTGGCGATTAATGGCTTGATTTTGGAGTCAAACCACTGGATTTCTTTTTGCCAGCCTTGTTTGTTTAAATAGTCAGGGCTCCAAAATCTTTGGAATGATTGTTTAGCGGAGTCTTGCGGATTCGGGACGCGATCGCGCATCCGGTCTTTTATTTTTTCTAGGGTGCCACTTTTTGATGCTACTCGAAAGGGATCTTCGTCGATCATTTTCGCGCTCAGATTGTTTATTTCCTGCAATTTGGCTGCTACTTGGGGAGATGGCAACCCTGTTTGCACTACTTGAATTTTTAATTCTTCTAAGGTTTCCAGATATTGCTGGGTGTCTCGGTGGGGTTTAATTCCTTTAAATGGGTCGTATACTTGAGTTAGAACTGGCAGTTGCCGGAGGTAGAAATCACGTCCGGGCACGTAAGTTATGTCAAATATTACTAGGCTTAAATTTCCCAGGGCGACCAGTGCCATGAACCGCTCGAACCAAGGTACTTTTGGTGATTTTTTGCGGGAGTTGGGAGTTGGAGAGGGCAGTAGTTTTGGTGTCACTAGCGGTTCCTAATTAAGTAGACCGATCGAATTAGATGTAACTGGTAATAGCTGAAAAAAGGAAACAGGGAAAACTGGCTAAGTGTCTGATCGAGCTCGGATTGCTATCGAGGAAGCTAGTATTTATTTTAACGTGCGTTTGTTGGATATTTTTGGACTGTTGATTAGGCTTGGTTCGATAAAAAATTATACTGCTAAAATATTAAGGTCGATCGAACTTGACGGAAGCTGTGGCTCCCGTTAGTGTGCTTCTCTCTGGCAATAAAATTATATCTCAGGCGGAATCCTCAGTTTTTTTGGCGTTGCAGAACTCACGGGGCTGGTAATAAATTACTATTTCTGTTTGATCTGGTGGCTCTTTGACCGCTAAATCAAATGTATTGCACGCAGCGGAGTCTAAGGTTAGATGAGGACTTCGAGTTTGAGGTCAAACCCTCAAGAGAGTTATACTTGCTCAGGGGCGGCAGTCGGGCGAGAGCGCCCCCTCCGATCGCGAGGGTGGCTGCGGCCTCCGTAAGGTTCGAGGTTTCGCCTCTACAAAAACCAGCTTGCGATCGGACTCTTGAATAATATAAAACCCTGACTATAATTTTGTTCGCATTTTTTTAATATATGACATACTGCCTTAATCTCGATTGCCCAAGAGACAAGCGTCAGAACCCACCAGGCACAAAGTATTGTCTTAATTGTGGTTCAAAGCTGCTGCTAAAAGACCTTTATGCAGCAACAGAACCGCTGCGCGATGGGGGATTTGGCAGGACTTTCCGAGCTGTTAATCATGGAAAATTTGAGGAATTGTGCGTGATTAAACAGTTGTCGCCCCCTCAAGAGTTTCAGCGGAAGCCCGGTCATTTTAAAAAATATGTTCGACTGTTTGAACAAGAGGCAAGGCGGTTATACGAACTGAAGCACCCGCAAATTCCTCAGTTAATTTCTTATTTTGAGGAAGATGGGCGCTTGTATTTAGTGCAAGAGTTTATTGATGGCAATAATTTAAAGGATGAGTTAGATAAGTACGGTGCTTATAGCGAAATTAAAACTTGCGAACTGCTGTTAGATTTGTTGCCTTTATTGAAGTTTGTTCACGACCGAAATGTAATTCACCGTGATATTAAGCCTGAGAATGTAATCCGCCGAGCTCGCGATCGTAAGTTAGTGCTGATAGATTTTGGGGTTTCCAAACAGGTAGTAGCTGCTGCTCCCACCAAAACAGGAACGAAGTTGGGAACTCCCGGCTACGCGGCTCTAGAACAGCGTCACGGTAGGGCTGTTCCTGCTAGCGACCTTTACAGTTTGGGGGTGACTTGCATTCGCTTGCTGACTTCTGTTATGCCTTATTTAGATATCTACGGGGACATTCACGATGACCTTTACGATCCGCTTGAAGGCCGGTGGCTTTGGAGGGAGGCGTTGCCAAAAGGAACACAAATTAGCGACGATTTAGGTCAGGTTTTGGATAAGTTGATTCAGGAATATGTTAAAGATCGCTACAAATCGGCTGTGGAAGTTTTGGATGCTTTAAAACCTCCTGTTGTTGTTGTCCCCGTGCTGGAAAAGTCGCAGCAGGCAACTGTTGTTAGTCCTTCGGTTCCGACTCAACCTGTGACTGATACTGCGTTAGTTTCTGTGAATTTAGAGTCCGAAAAAGGTATTGATTATTCTCACTTGGCAAGGCTGCTGGCTGCTAAAAATTGGCGTGGTGCTGATGAGGAAACTTCTGTGAAAATGCTGGAGGTGATGCAGCAAAATTCACGGGGTTATTTGAGCGAGGAAGATATTAGGAAGTTTCCAGCTAAGGATTTGCAGACTATCGATCAACTTTGGGTGCGGCACAGTCACCGCAGATTCGGTTTTTCTGTGCAAAAGGGTTTGTGGCTCAAGTTGGGGGGAAAGCCTGGTGTTTATGATGCTACAGTTTGGGAGAAGTTTGGCGATCGAGTGGGCTGGCGGGTTAACAGCCAGTGGGTATACTATTCTGAGCTGAATTTTACTTCTAAAGCAAAGCCGGGACATTTGCCGGGGGGGACTGTTTTTGGGTGGGAAGGCGGGGTTTTGTGCGGTGTTTTGGGTTTGGGTGGGATCTGGTTTCTGCTGTCGCGGCGGGATTTGTAAAACTCACATCTTGCACTATTCTCAAGAACAGGCAAGATGCCTGTTCCACAAGAAAATTCACTCTTTGTGGAACAGGCATCTTGCCTGTTCATAAAAAACTTATTGAGAATGCTGCAATATCTCAGTAAAAGGAAGGTAGAGGGTAGAAGGCAAAATTTATTAGTCAGGCTGCACCCGAAGCGAAGTCGAAGTCTTAGTCATGAAATAGTTTTGAGTTGGGAATTAAAGAGTTAACAAATTTTGAGTTTAATCATCTGTTATGTAGAAAATAGCTCTAAAAAAAGCGAAAAATAAGATATAATCCCAAACCCTTTTTTTTGTGCTATGTTCTTAGAGATGGGCAAGTTTGCAAAGTCAAAAGCCAGTCCTCGGCCGTGGCCAAAGATGGGGACTGGCGTTGGCTCCAATTTACCAAGGAGATTTATTTAGTATGTTGCAAGAAAAACGTCTCAAGCCGTGGACTATAGTTCGCTCGCTTCCAAATGTGGAAAAGGTGGTTGTGGGTGAGTTTCGCAGTTGGTCTGATGCAGACGGTCACTTGAAAATTCTCAAGCGGATGGTTCCGGCGGATCGATTGACTGTTGTGTTCGATCCGGTAGTTCAATCGTAACGTCGCTGGTAAATTGATCGGCGTGCGATCGCTCTTTGAGCTAAGCGATCGCCTATTTTTTTAGATATTTTTTTTTACATAAAAAATGCGACCGCTAAAAATGCGATCGCAACTTGAATCATTGTCCTTAACTGCGGCGAATTTCAGTAATTTGGTCAGCAACATCCAAAATTATTTGCGGCATGGATGGCCCGGTAAAAATCATATCCAAATGATGCGGCTTGTTGTCAATCAATTCCACCACTTCGGCTTCGGGAATCAAGCCCAAATTAACCGCTAAACTCAATTCATCGAGAATAACTAAGGCATAACGGCCTTCGCGCACCGCATTTTGAACATACTGCCACAATTGTTCGATCGATCGCGTCTCCAGCTCATCTAAATCGGCATTCTCAATGCTGCGTGACAAATCGCAGCGCACCCAATCTAAATTTTGCCCCAGCCGCACCGGATGCTGGTGCCCTTGATTAATTCCCCCTTTGAGGAACTGCACCGCTAGCACGGGAGCTCCCTGTCCTGCAATTCTGAGGGCCTGAGCCATGACACTGGTAAAAAAGCAGCGGTGCGGGCCTGTAAAAACTTGCACCAGCCCTTGAACTGTGTAGGGCAAGCTGTGGGTTAAATTGAGTTTAGGGGTTTGTAACTGAGCAACCATAGGGCAATATTTAATCAGCAACTAAGTCTTGAGTGCAGCTCCGACCTTGGCGTGGCTGAAGCCTGCTTGACAATATATAGTGTACTGGGCCGAGTGCACATCGGATCGAACGCTAGATATACAAGTTGTCAAAAGCTCGCTGCAGTGGCATTCGCAGTCGTTTGTTCGATTTTTGAACTCAATTAGCACTTAGGCAGAAAGCGGTTGTTTTTACTAAAATACGGCGTGGAGCTTGACATTTATACAGTTATAGGGTGAAAAACCAAGGTGATGAGAGTCTTACGGCGTCCACGGCTTTTAAGAAAAGGTACACACATCGCGTAAAATTTGAATGTCGCGGCACTAGGAGCAGGGACTGTGAGAGTGGTGATTCTGGGAGGGCCAGGAGCGGGAAAGGGAACTCAGGCTGAACTACTGTGCAGCAATTTGAGCCTTCCTTTGCTGGCTGTGGGGGATATTCTACGGGAGGCGATCGCAGAAGACACAGATTTAGGCAAGCTGGCGGTGTCTTATGTCGAAAAAGGGGAATTAGTTCCCGACGCAACTATGATTGAATTCTTTCGCCGCCGACTGCTGCTGTGGGATGTCTTTAATGGCTGGGTGTTGGAGGGGTATCCGCGAACGGCTTTTCAAGCTGAGGAGTTGGATTTTTTATTAGAGGATTTGGCGCAGGAGCTAGATTGGGCGATTTTGTTGAAAGTGCCGATCGAGGTTTTGCTGAGTAGGTCGATCGAGCGCGATCGATCGGATGACCACCCTGAAATTTTACAGCGTCGGCTCGATTTGTTCCACGAACGCACTATTCCTCTTTTAGAGTATTACGAATACCGCAACAAACTGTTAACTATTGATGGGGATCAATCCCCACAACAAGTCCAGCAGGATATTCTAAAAATTGTCAGTAGTCAGTAGTCAGTAGTCAGTAGTCAGTAGTCAGTAGTCAGTAGTCAGTAGTCAGTAGTCAGTAGGAAGAATTACGAATCCCCGATACTTCGGCTACGCGAGCGTACAACTGTCCCAATGCCCAATGCCCAATGCCCCATGCCCAATTACTAATTAGCTTATGTCTTTCCAACGTCCCGATGGCAGACAACCAAATCAAATTCGTCCGATTAGTTTCGATCGACAGTTTACCAAATTTGCTAGCGGTTCCGTACTGGCGAAAAGTGGCGATACTCAGGTACTTTGCAGCGTGACAATCAAGCCGGGAGTGCCTAGATTTCTGGAGAATACCGGACAAGGTTGGCTAACAGCGGAATACCGAATGTTGCCGGGATCTACACCGCAGCGACAAGAGCGGGAATTTATGAAATTATCGGGACGGACTCAAGAGATTCAGCGGTTGATTGGGCGCAGTTTGCGATCGTGCTTGGATATGCAACTCTTGGGAGAACGCACCATACTTGTCGATGCGGATGTTTTGCAAGCGGACGCGGGGACTCGCACGACTTCAATTACTGGCGGGTTTGTGGCTGTGGCTGACGCTTTGAACAAGTTGGTGCAAAAAGGTGATTTAGTGCGATCGCCTCTGATTCGCCAAGTAGCGGCCGTGTCTGTGGGACTTTTGGAAGGCGAGCCATTTTTAGATTTGAATTATGTTGAAGATGTGGCGGCTGAAATTGATTGTAATGTGGTAATGAATGGAGATTTGAATATTATTGAAATTCAGGGAACTGCGGAAGAGGGAAGTTTCAGTCGGAGTCAGTTAAATCAAATTTTGGATGTGGCAGAAATCGGGATTCAGGAATTGTTGGAGGCTCAGCGGCAAGCTTTAGTGGAGTAGGTAAATCTAATTCAATTTTTCTCAGGTATAATAGTTGAGCAGAAGTGTTGAAAGTGAATAAATAAGTGATAAAAGTTGCCCCAAAAAATATGTTAAATTTGGGCTAAAGAGGAAAATATATCTGTTAACAATGATTGTAAATCAGGCTCTTCCTTACTTACTGTGCTGAAATGTTAATCAAAGGCTCAAAGAAAGGTTTAAAGGTTCTGGGAGCATCTCATGTTTGTAAAAACACTTCTTCTGGCTCCTTCGTTCTTCCTCTTTCCTCCTGCCTCTTTCCTCCTGCCTCGTGCCCCGCAGCAAGAGAGCCTCAAAACTCCAATTTCTAGCTGGGCTGCTTTCATTGAGATGCTCCCAAGGTTCTTCCGTACTTAGTGTCCTAAAATATTATGGCACTGCCGTCCGAAGCAGATTAACTCGCAAATGAGGTAAGCTAATCCGCATTTAAATTGCATAGTAAAATTATTTTTTCCTCTTGTGGGGAGTAGGGGTTGGGCAGGAGAACCCGCCCTCAACATACAAATTAAATGCACAACAGCTTAATCTCGGTGAGACTCCCTATTGGCCTAGATTTTCTCAAACGGTTCACAGGCGGGGATGAGGCAGAAGTCGGATTTTTTATTTGAGCAAATTAGTTGGCTTCTAATCTGGGTAAGATTAACGAGAGAGCGGATTAGCTGAAGAACCAATGCGAAAAAGGATCGTAAAAACATTATCATTCAATAATAAACGATTCCCGAAAACATCATCACCATAATCATATTGGTTATTTTGCCAATTGATGGATAGGGTAGGACTGTTGTAGTTATTTTCCAGTTGCCAACTTACACTAGCACCGTAGAGAGAGCGAGTGGAGTTTTTATCGATGGGGGCAATATAGCCAGACAGAGTGAGAGTGCTTAGAGGACGGATGGTTAACTCAGCCAGTAAGCGATCGTTGTAGGAATTGGGTAGGATATCACCAAAATAGTTGGTCAAACCCAGAGAAATAATTCCCCAATTCAGGCGAGCACTAACGGCAACTTCACTAGCTGGTGAAATACTAAGTACATCACCAATTCTTGTTTCTCGATCGAGAGCATAATTGAAGCCAGTTGATAAGGTTAAATTTGCCTGCCTACTGAAGCGAAAGGTTTTGGCTACACTCCCCCAAAGTTGGCTGTAATAATCGCGATCGGGGTTGAGATAACCAATCGCACCCCCGCGAAAACTCCAATTGTTTAGCGTATTTCTCGTGTAATCAGCACCGAGATAGAGTTTGGGCTTTTCCGAAGCAATCACACCCGTATAGTATCGCAGGATATCTTCGCTTCCTGTCCAGTTTCCGGTAAAGCTGAGATGAGGATAGTAACGGGTTTCTTCCCGATAGATACTTTCTCTCACAAAGTTGACATCTTGCTGTAAAAAGCTTAAATAAACTTGGGCATAAAAATTCTGCAAATTGGCAGTAGAATACTGATTTTGGTTAACCGCAGAGAATAACTGTACATTGGTATTTGCTCCACCTTCTGCACCAGCATCCACAAGGGTGACTTGTGGGCCTGTTGGGTCGTAAAAGGTTCGACCATCTTCAATATTGCGATCGATCACGGGAGAAAGACCGAGCCAAAGGCTGTTATAATTCGCTCTAGGAACTTGATTTAAGCTGGTGACATTAGGCGTTAAACTTTCTGCCCGTCCGAGTCCGGCGGAATAGATTGTAAAACTACTGCTGGGTAAACGAGTATTATTAGCGGCTAAAAATAAGTTGCGGTTGATATTAGTATTAACGGGATTTTTACTGCCTTCTAGGTCAGGAATGACATCGGGTAAAATTTGCGCCCCCGCTTGAATTGCCGTATTTAGCCAGCGATTTTCATCATCAACAAAGAGAGTAAAGCCTCGAATCGTTCGTCCTAAAACGGCTTCTCGATCATTGGCTTTAACAACTTGACGAACACGGGAAACAGTACCTGCAATCGTATAGTCAACTTCTTCTTTTCTCTCAACTTTTGTTTTTTGGGATTGGCTGTTTCCCGGATAAGCACCCGAATTGGGAAAATAAAAATCGACGCCAATCGGTTGACTGCTGGTTCCCCCTTGAAAGCCGGGAAGCTGCATAAAAGCCAAAGTTTCTGGTTTGACAACCTCCCCAACCTGAGACGTTTGAAAGACGCGGGTAGGTACGAAAAATTCGGGATCTATACTATTGCGATCGATAACTAAACCTGGGGTATAAGTACATTGTTGGTCACTGGGAGTATTGGGAAAAATACAAGCCGCCGTTAAACTCATTTGAATTTCTAACCCCGTCATGGTTTGGGGTGCGGTAGTTGTCGTTGTAATTGTTCGTTCTAGGGGAACAGTCCGCAGTTGGAAATAAGTGCCTTTTTGGTCTACTCTATAAATATTATTTCGGCTTAAACTTTCACTGACTCGACTGTTAAGTTTGAGAGTGCCATTAAAAAAAATATCGCTGTCTGTGGTGTCAGCAAAAGTATGGAAACCACTAAACTCCCATTCAGTTAGATGGCTGATGGGAATGTCATTGAGAGGTAAAGTAGTCGTGAAGGGGCTAAGTTTTTCGTCGGGCGCGATTCGAGGTGGAATAATGTAATCGGGGTCAGTAGATGGCGCAGAAGGTTGGGGTAATCCGTTAGGATTATTAGTTGATGGGGGTTTTGTGGGTTCAGGTTCAGGGGCTAAATTTTGGGATGAGGGTTCCTGGTTTGTAGCAGAAGTAGACCTGTTTGGTGTTTCTGATAAAGGGGTGGCTTGTGGAAGGTCGGAAACGCTTGGAGCGCTTGGAGGTGGAATAATGTAATCGGGGTCAGTAGATAGCGCAGAAGGTTGGGGTAATCCGTTAGGATTATTAGTTGACTGGGGTTTTGTGGGTTGAGGTTCAGAGGCTAAATTTTGGGATGAGGGTTCCTGGTTTGTAGCAGAAGTAGACCTGTTTGGTGTTTCTGATAAAGGGGTGGCTT
>NZ_JAUBTL010000072.1:0-2916 GCF_036702475.1 Microcoleus sp. D2_18a_B4 | reverse complement strand
TGGAAGGTCGGAAACGCTTGGAGCGCTTGGAGGTGGAATAATGTAATCGGGGTCAGTAGATAGCGCAGAAGGTTGGGCTAATCCGGTAGGATTATTAGTTGATGGGGGTTCTGTGGGTTGAGGTTCAGAGGCTAAATTTTGGGATGAGGGTTCCAGGTTTGTAGCAGAAGTCAACCAGTTGGGTGTTTCTGATAAAGGGCTCGTTTCTGGAAGGTCAGAAACACTCGCAGCAGAGGCATCCATTTGATTGGATGTGTCGAGTAAATTGGAGCGAGTTTCTGCTATGGCTGGGGTTGAGTAAGCGATGCTCAGGAGAGCCAAACCGACGACAATACTAGCATTGTATGCTGTTGAGAGGAGCGCAGTAGGGTTAACGATAAATTTTAGGAAGTTAATCATCATTAAAAGCGCGGTAAGTAGGGATTAAATATATTAGTTAATACAGTGATTCACCCCTGAGATCCTGATGATTTAATAACAATTCAATTTCGGGCTTTAATATTGTTGTTATATATAGCGGGTCTCAATCATTGGTACAAATATGTAGGGGTAGTGCTACCCCTACTCCCCGTGCCTACCCCCCACGGATCGGGGCAACCACGGGGGGTTTGCCCCTACAAGAATTACACAATTTATTTAGGTTCGCTATAGATGCAATAAAAAAATATTTATTGGGATGAATATTTTGAATTTTTAATAATTATAAAATCAGAATCCAGGGTGCGCTAACGGAAGTTAACGCACAGGATTATTTCATAATTTAGACAATTAGACAGGCGCGACCGCCCTAAAATTCTCCGTCAGACCAGCCGGATTATGGGATAAAATTACCCTCCCAAATCCCGGAGGAATTCGTGTTAACTAAAGAAGCGAGGGTTTCTCCGGTTGATGCAATTTTAATTAAGGTGGAACTACCACTTTGGGCAATCTGTAAATCGCGGAAAGTTAAACCTTCCTCTAATCGGATTCTGTCTTGCCTACCTTGGAAGCCATAGATCAGATCCTGACCCATTCCTGGTCCAAGGACAAAGGTATCCAATCCTGCATCCCCGTAGAGCCGATCGCTCCCTGCACCGCCATTGAGGATATCATTTCCATCACCCCCATACAGGATGTCATTACCCGCATTGCCGAGGAGTTGGTCGTTACCGGCATCACCGTAAAGGCGATCGCTGCCATTACCCCCCAACAGCAAATCGTTATCATTGCCACCATAGACAATATCGTTGCCGCCACCGCCATTGATGGTATCGTTTCCGGCGTTACCATAGAGGATATCGCTCCCTGCTAAACCGTCGATTTGCTCACCAGCGGCTGTACCCCGCAGAATGTCGTTATTGCGTGTACCGGAGATTGGATTATAAAAGGGGTGGTGGATTGGGTCTTCTGAGTGGTCATAGTTTGGGATTTCCATGAAATACTTTCTCCTGAAAAATAGTGAATTTGCGTCAAAGTAGCGAAGAGATAATTTACCTCCATACACACCTGAAAACTTGGCGCTGAAAGAGTTACAGATGTCAGCGTGCAAAAAAGTCGCAGAAGTTGCCGCCGTGGCCGCCAATTGCCGAATTGTTACGGAAGCTAATACCGTTCGTCCTCACCACACCGCTATTTAGCAACTGAGGACCACCGAGTCCTGCAGCAGCGATTTGAGCGCCTGTTAGTTTGTGGAGTCGTGCGATGAACTCTTCGCCAGCATCTCCGGCTGCAACGTTACAGCCATAGAAGACGAGGTTGGCAACATCCCACTGTTGCAGTTGAGTCGCGTAGCCGTTGAGGGTATCTAAACTCAGTTGGCTATTTCCCAGATACAAGCAACCGGGGGAACCGTGGGAAATAATATGAACGGCATCGGTATTTGGACGGTGTTGTAAAACAAGGCTAATTTGCTCGATGCCATCGGCCGTCCCATCTAGGACAAAGACTTCAGTAGTGGAAATGACATCCTCAATGAGTAGATCGGCGTTTTCTACTCCAGCATCGATAACAACAATTCTGGTGGCTGGATTGATAGTTTTTGAAGTATTGAGCATGGGTTTCCTCTGGGGAATGTCCTGTTATTCATCCGAAGGTATTGCGGATAAAAAATCCCTCTTAATGAGGATCTTTCCTGACTTTCTGTGCCGCGAGTCGCTGAGATCCTCATATCAGATTTGAGAGGGAAAAAATTAATTTAATTACTAGAGCGGGTCGTCACCACCACCCTGAACCTCCGGAGCCGGAGCCCCCGGAGACGTAACCACCGGAGCGCCATTACGAGTACCAATTTGGATGGTGTACCCGGTTGTGAAGCTATTTCCTTGCGCCCTACCGATCGCGGGGTCGGCGCTAGTGTCCATGTTAAAGCCATCCCGAGTACCAAGAGCGGTGAAATCCAGTAGACCCCCAGTACCAATTGCAAAGGCTGAGTTCTGTAAACCGTTGCTATCGGTAGGAAGGTAGTTGAAAGAATGAGCGGCAGCACTTTGTTTACCCACAGCAGCCGAGACAGCCACACCTGTAACCGCATTGTTGTTAACAGTGAAAGCCGCAGAACCTGCCACACCACCTTCACCGGCACGGGCTACGGTAGCGAAACCAAAAGCATTGAGAATAACGAGACCACTAACGAAAGCAATACGACGAATCATCATTTTTCAACTCCAGGGTTGGTTTTTTGTGTTCTATTAGTTAGACGTTTCCCGAAGGCGATTTGTGAATTATTCAGTCTTTAGATAGATGACATATTTGATTTGTGGGGTAATGAAGCGGAGAGAGGGAGGATTTGACAAATTCTTGCTACGCAGTCGATCTCTCAATACGGTTCAGTTAAGCTCGATCCCCCCTAACCCCCCTTAAAAAGCTATGCTTTATAAACATCTTTCTTAACAAGAAAGTTGACAAAAGTAACTACTTGTGTAGCGGATATGGGGGCGC
>NZ_JAUBTL010000071.1:0-32485 GCF_036702475.1 Microcoleus sp. D2_18a_B4 | reverse complement strand
ATCTCTGTATTCTCTCCCTCTGCGTTCTCTGCGCCCTCTGCGGTTAAATCATTCCGATGCAACCGGAAACGATATAACTGAGATATTGCACCCTTCTCAATTAGCCTTTTATGAACAGGCTTTCCGGCCTGTTCCACAAAAGATAAATTTTCTTGTGGAACGGGCATCTTGCCCGTTCTTGACAATGGTGCAAGATGTGAGTTATAAGCTTATTTTTTAAGCTGCCCCTGTTGCCAAGTTCCCTCTACTTTCGTCCCATCTGCATATAGATAAGAACCTTGCCCGTGTTTCTGGCCGTTGAGGAATTCACCTTGATAGCGATCGCCATTTGCGTAAATGCAGGTACCTTTGCCGTTGAACTGACCCTCGCTAAATTCGCCTTCGCAGCGATCGCCATTCTTAAAAACGTAAACTCCTTTCCCGCTCATCTTACCCTTGACAAAAGTGCCTTTATAGCTATTTCCATTGGCGAACTCACGGACACCTTCACCACTAAATTCTCCATTGTCAAACGGCCCTTGATAACGTCCCCCTTCTTTAAAAGTAAACAACCCCTGACCTTGAAGGTTGCCCTTCACAAACTCTCCTTCATAGCGGTTGCCGTTCGGATATTCGCGAACCCCTTTACCGTGAAACTGCCCTTCACTAAATTGCCCCTCATAACGACCTCCTTCAGCAAAGGTATAAATTCCCTGCCCGTGAGGTAAGTTATTCAGCAACTCTCCTTCGTAGCGGTTCTTATTAGCATATTGACAGACGCCTTTGCCGTTAACTTTTCCTTCTTTAATATCTCCTTCGCATCGAGTGCCATTACTGAACGTAAAAGCCCCACGGCCGCTGGGAGAACCACTCGTAAAAGAGCCTTCGTAACGAATGCCGTTAGTTGAGGTAAAAGTGCCTGTACCGTCGAACTCACCGTTTTTAAAAGTACCTTCGTAGCGGTTGCCGTTAGCAAATTCGCGGACACCTTGACCGTTGAATTCACCCAAAGCAAATTCTCCTTGGTATTTACCTTCTTCTTTAAAGGTATAGATGCCTTTACCGTGAGGTTTGCCGTTAAGAAATTGGCCTTCGTAGCGATCGCCGTTGGCATATTGACAGATGCCGGGGCCGCTGAGTTTTCCCTCACTCAATTCTCCCTCGCAACGTCCGCCATCGGGTAAAGTAATTACTCCTGCCATTGCGCTGTCAGGGTTGGCAAACAACACAGCCATTCCCAAGTTGGAACCCAGTAATAGAGCGAGTCCAACTCGCTGAAGTTTACTTAATATTGCTGACGACATTCCCACATTCATAATTCACAAAAAATTCAACTTTTAACTTTGCTATTCCTTGGACGGTTCTATAGAATTCCCAGCCAAATTGCTAGAGTTTCAAAAAAATCCCTACTTATCGAGCTGGAAGGTAATGGATGCTCTTTCTCCTTTAATGCCACTCTCTGATGAGGCAAGTTTCCATTTTTCTACTGCTTTAATCACTGCGCGATTCAAGTCGTTGTATTTGCTAGGAGTCGAAATCTTGATGTTGAATGGCTTACCGTTGGGGTCAATGTCAAACACGACTTCCACTTCGCCTTGCCGCCCTTCTTCTCTGGCTGCGCTCGGATATTCAGGTCTACCGCAGCTAATGCAAGTGTCGGGAAGCCGGCCGGAAGAGCCCGAAGGACTCCCCCCTCTTCCCGGATTTGTCGGTTTTGGCACTGGCCCGGAACCGCTGCCAAATGGCCCTGACGAACCTCCGCCAGCATTTCCACCTCCACCGGGTGATGAGTTCGACGCACTTCCGACCGGGCTACCAGAGGAGGGGAGGTTTCCTACATCTCCGATCCCATTTCCAGAATTGCCGCCGCCTCCTGGCCTGGTGGCCGTGACTGGCGAGCCAGCCGCAGGCCTTCGGGGCGATCGCCCCGAACCAGCCGCAAATGGCTCATCAGAAGGTATGTCGCCATTTTTGCTGGCACCGGATGGTGAGTTCGGCGCACTTCCTCCGGGGCTACCAGAGGAGGAAGGGTTTGTGAGATCCCCGATCGCATTTCCAGAGTTACTACCGCCTCCTGGCCTAGTAGCTGTGACTGGTGAGGCAGCCGCGGGCGATCGCTGTATGGGCCCGGAAGAAGGATTTAATGGCTCTGAGGAAGGTTCCCCGCTACCCGCCGAAGCAGGCGGCTGGTTTTCAGGGCTGTCTGAGGAGTTGGGATTTCCAGCATCTTTTGTAATGTCTCGGTCACTCCCAGCACCATTGGGGCGGGAGGCGGTAACGGGTGGTTCGCTTTTTGGAGGATCGGGCGAAGGGGTTTCGGGTTCATTGGCGATCGGGGTTTTAGGAGTTTCTGGGGAATTAAAATCCTGTTGAGGTGGGGGGGAAGGCTCCAGAGGAGTTGGTGGCGGAGTTTCCGCTAAGGGCGGCTCTTTCTTAATCTCTGGCGGCGGCGTTGCCGCTACGGGTGGCTCCTCTGGCATCGGCGGCGGCGTTGCCGCTACGGGTGGCTCCTCTGGAATCGGCGGTGGCGTTGCCGCTACGGGTGGCTCCTCTGGAATCGGCGGTGGCGTTACCGCTACGGGTGGCTCCTCTGGAATCGGCGGTGGCGTTACCGCTACGGGTGGCTCCTCTGGAATCGGCGGGGGCGTTGCAGCTACCGGTGACTCCTCTGCGGGAGCTGGCTCTGGTGGCGGTTCTGGTTTGAAAGTGTCAGGCGGGGGAGATACCTTTTCTGGAATAGTCGGCTCTGGCTCGGTTTCCTCTACTTTAGGCTCCTCAAGCATAACAACTTCAATGGGCTCCTCTGCAAATTCAGCAGGTTTGACCAAGTTGAGGCTCAACGGCAGCGCGACACCGTGCAGGAAGGCTGAGCCTAACAGACTGAGCGCCAGAACTTTTTTGAGAGCTTCTTCTTGTTGTTCTCTTTGCGTCGCCGAAATATTTGAAAAACTCATGCCTTATCAATCTCCTTGATGGATGGGTTGGCAACGTCCTCGCTGGCTCCCCCACATAACCCGAAACAAGCTACCAAGTGTCGGTTGAGCTTGCTATCAATGATGAACCTACCCATCCTATAAGAAGACTGTCACCCTGTTCAAGACTCTTGCAATTAATTTTCATTATTTTATTTTGATGTAGCGAGTAGACGCTACCAATCAGCATTTCCTTTGGGTGCGCCTACCTTGCTCTTATGGGCGCTGTCAATCTTCTGATTCTGGCAGGGCAAGGTTCCAAAATGCCTTAACTGCAATACTCTACCCCGTAATCTACCAACAAATTTCAACATTCTCAAGCTTTTCAGAGAACATCTTACATAAGTCAAAATGATTAATTTGCTTATTTTTAATAATTAAATATTATTTAAAAGTGTGGATGATGGCTTGACAAACACTGATATTTGTGGAAACCTAGTTGAGAATCTTTTAAATTATTGAAGATTATTGTCAAGTCCTAACGCAAATCTTTAGCAAGCAAGCACTGGGAGAAAAATCGGTCGAGATCACAGTAGAAGCATTTTGGGTAAAGACGAAGATAGTCACATACAGGTAATGCGTTTGTGCGATCGCGATCGCGCTTGCGATCGCGCTTGAGTGAAAAAATTCGCAGTCTGAATCACTTGTGCCGACTTGACGCAGAAATTCTACCAGCTTTCGATCGGGCTAATTGCACCATTAGGCAGCTTGCGATCACTCAACACAGCTAACGAGAATACAAACTAATGGATAATTTCATTTACATTTTTCGCGCTGGGGGCATTGTTTCTTGGCCGCTGCTTGCCTCGTCAATCGCAGCAGTCGCACTGATTTTAGAGCGTCTTGTCTTTTGGTTTAAAGTGAATCGGCGACAGCGGCGGGTCGTTCGGGAAGTGCTAAAACTTTACAGCCAAAACCCGGATTCCGCCATCAAAAAGTTACAAGTAAACGCGGATTTGCCCTTAGCCCGAATTTTTTTGGAAGCATTAGAATTAGACTCGCCCAACATCGAAGAATTTTGTTTGGTGTTAGAGAGTGCAGCTCAGGCAGAAATCCCCGTTTTGAAGCGATTCAATACAATATTTGACACCATTATCACCCTCTCCCCGCTATTTGGGTTGCTCGGAACAGTTTTGGGCTTAATTACCACCTTTGACTCCCTCAAACTGGGAGATGCTGCAGGCACCAATGCCGCAGGCGTTACCGGGGGGATTAGCGAAGCCCTCGTTTCTACGGCAATGGGGTTAGTGGTGGCAATCTTTACACTCTTATTTGCCAATATGTTTCGCGGGTTTTACTTACAGCAGATTGCTTTTATGCAGGAAGCCGGAGGCCAGCTAGAGCTATTGTACCGTCACCACTACGAAAAACTACCAAGAGAATCTAATTATGCGCCTACCCGATGAACCTGAGAGTATTGCCCAGATCAACATCGTGCCACTGATTGATGTAACCTTCGCCATATTGACGTTTTTCATTGTTTCCTCTTTGTCTTTATCCAAATCCGAGGGTCTGCCCGTAAATTTACCGAAAGCAGCAACTTCTCAAGTTCAGGACTCGCCTGCTAAAATTACCGTCACCATTGATGCTCAGGGAAAATTAATGGTTGATAAAAAGTTAGTCAACTTAGAGCAGATTGAGAGTACAGTGCGACAGGTAATGGGGTCAAATCCGAGCTCATTAATTGTGCTGAATGCGGATAAAAGCGTCAATCACGGAAATGTGGTGGAAGTTATGGATCGATTACGCCGAATTAAGGGAGCTAAGTTAGGGATTGCTACCGCAAAGTAGAGAGACTAGCGAAGGTCTATACTGAGCAAGATAGAGATAAAAATGCTTCTAGAAACATAGAGAAAGTCGGGATGGGGAATCGCCCCGACTATAAACGGGCGCAGAGGGATTGTTAGACTAGCAACGGTTAGCAGAACCCTGTGAAGCGTCAAGAATCACCGCACCTTCATGTCGGTGAGTATTTCAATCGAAACCAGCGATAGCCGTAGGCTTCTAAGGGAATAGAGGCCGAGTCCGCATCGAGAGATTCATAGAGACGATCGCCAAATAAATCGAACAGATGGCTGTATTCGTTAGATTTGAGCGTAGCGGTACAAGGCTTGTCGGCTAGATTGTGCACAGCAATCACCCTCCTGCCTTCCCAGTCGCAGCAGTGGGCTAAAACCGAGGGAGAGTCGGTTTCCAGAATGTGCCACTTGCCCATACCCAACTCAGGACATTGCTTGCGGATGCGGATTGCACGATCCATCCAGTTAATTAATGAGCCAGGATCGCGCTGCGCTGCGGCGACATTGACTTGTTTGTAACCGTATTCTCCGTTGGCGATCGCAGGTCTGGCAAGGGCCTCAGTTGCAGCCGTCGAGAAGCCACCATTCGCGGCATCTGACCATTGCATCACCGTCCGCACGCTGTCTCGACCTTCCAGCGAAAGGTCATCGCCCATGCCAATTTCTTCGCCATAGCGCAGCATGGGTGTACCAGGCAGGGTGAAAAGCAAACTGTACACCAGTTCAATCCGGCGGCGAGATCCTCCCATCATCGGTGGTAAGCGACGACGAATCCCCCGCCCGAAAATTTGCATAGTTTTCTCAGGGGCAAACGCTGCAAAAATTTCCTCTCGTTCCGATGAAGAAATGCGGTCTAACGTCAGTTCATCATGGTGGCGCACAAAATTAAGCCACTGACAAATAGGAGGAATATCCGGTAAGGTTTTTAGTCCCTCGCGCAATGCTGTGGATTCTTGACGCGCCAGGGCCAAAAACAGATGCTGGTTCAGCAAAAAGTTGAACAGGATGTGCATTCTGTCGCCCTTAGCAAAGTAGACAGGAATTTGATCGCGATCGACATTTGCTTCTGCCAGCAACACAGCATGACCCTGACGCGATGACACAAACTCTCTCATTTCTTCCAAGAAACCTCGCAGGCTTTCGGGGTCTGCACCTTCGATGCCAATCCCCTTAATTAAAAAGGGAACAGCATCAATGCGAAATCCAGACACGCCCAGTTCTAGCCAGAAACCCATAATTTTGCATATTTCTTCTCGTACCGCCGGATTGGCAATATTCAAATCTGGCTGTTCTTTATAGAAGTGATGCAAATAGTAAGCTTTTGCTTGTTCATCGTACTCCCAAATACTGTCCTCGACATCGGGAAATATCAGTTGTTCTGGATCGGTTTTGGGTGGATTTTCTGACCACACATAGTAATTCCGATACTTGGAGTTTTTATCGCTTTTGGCTGCAACAAACCACGGATGCTGATTGGACGTATGATTTACTACCAGATCGATCAGCACGCGAATTCCTCGTTCCCTGGCTTGGTGCATGAACTCGACAAAATCTCCCAGGGTTCCCAGTCGCGGGTCAATGTTGTAGTAATCCATCACGTCGTAACCATTGTCGCGGTTAGGGGAAGGATAAAACGGCAGCAACCACAAACAAGTAATTCCTAGTCCTGATAAATAGTCTAGGCGGTTGATAAGTCCCTGAAAGTCGCCGACACCATCGCCGTCGGAGTCCATGAAGGTTTCAACATCGAGGGAGTAGACAATTGCGTTTTTATACCAGAGGTCTTTCATTGCAGTCTATTTCTTAATAGAGAAACTGTGTAACATCGCTTTGTTCAGAAACCCGGTCACAGGGACATTTAGGAAGCTGAATGCCACGAATATAGCTCATCTTTTGCAATATGAGCCTAAGTCCTGTTTGTCCCAATTAGAAATCTATCAATATAAAGGTAGATGAAATATCTCCCACTATAATAAATCAATTACGTAAAAAAAAACGGTTGCTCAGGCTGATTACCATTAGCACGAGCAACCGGTACCAATTTCCGATTAGATGTTCATCCCAATAGCCACCTTGCTTAGCTTGTAGCTGCACTGTCTTCGCTCTCTTTCGCCAAGACAGTGCTTTCGCCACCAACCTTAGTTAAATCTAAATCGGTCAGGCCTTGTCAATCCTAACGACATAGGAGTGGTGTTTGCCTTTAGCGATCGCCAATGCTGCCAACTAATCTTCTACCCAATTGAGTAACCCAAGAGAAGTAACAGCTCCAAAAAAGTGAGCGCCAATCAAATTGACGTTGGCCATCGTCACAAAAATATCTAGGGAACGAATCACATTTTCTGGCGCATAAGCTGCCATCGCTTGGGGCTGACTAAGAGTTTTCGCTAGCACTACAGCAACTGTTTCTTCAGAAGCAACAAACGCGATTAATACCCCCACCAAACTAGAAACTAATCCAATCCGTAAGGTGTGAGTAATATGTTCTTTGCTGGGATATACCTGGGAATTTTCGGCGTGCAAAAGTCTGCCTAAAAGCCTATAGCGAAAATCCCAAAAAATTCTAAAGCACAGCAATAACAGACCAATTATTGCTAAAAATACCCCGAAACCAATACCTGCATTATTGGCTTGTTCGCTCATGTTGCGACCCAACATAGCAAATAATAAAACAATGCCGGAAACAGCACCCAAGAATAACTGTATCCAGAAGCTAAATCTACTGAACAGGCGAAAAGTTGCGACGAATTCGCTTTGGGTCAGGGGTTGCGACAAGGATTCTGGTTGATTCAGTTGATTCATTATATACACCTTATTGCTGAATTGATCGTCAAAGCAAACGACGTAAGAAATAGGTTCTGCTTGTCTTCCTGTCGCAAGCGATCGCCTTGTGGTTAGCTATTAGAGTTTTCCTGAAAAGTCAGTTAAGGGCAGGACAGGATGCCGGATGTTTGGAAACCGAATTCGGCAATTTCCGGTAACAAAAAGGTTGAACTCAACACAGCAACTGCCGTTGTGGTTGATTGGATTTTCCTAAAATCCTCCCGGTTCTGAACAATCAACTTCTTGCGACAATGGGAATTTAGAGTCTTAAAAATCGACTGAGGCAAAACGTCTATTGTCTCTGTTCACCATTTCAAAATCTTGCTTCTATCTCTATTTAATCTAACTAGCCCAACCTTGCCATCTGTCTGATGCCATAAGAAAATATCCCCCTGATGGAGGATGATTGAGGAAAAATTTATGATACAGCTTTGAGTTAAGTGCGATCGCTCGGAGTATTAGCGATAGATGCTGGATTCCCAACTCCCGCACTGGGGCGCATCCATTCTTGCAACGTCCATAAGCTAGTTAGGGTAGTTATTGCAGATTTGTCAGATATATCATTATGGAAAAGCAGGTATTTTTGCTTTCCGTTTACACCTTAGCTCTTGATAGCATTCTGATTTTTTTTGACATTATTTTTAGCGTCGCGAATTCTAATTGTTATTCAAACTTGGGTTAAAGAAGTTTTCATCAAAAATCTACTACTATACCGCTGGCAGACTCCTCCATCAGGCAAGCCATCTTATAGCCCCTAAAGCTATATTTGTCAAGCCCAATAAATGTGAAATTTCTTACTCAATCAACCGATGACACTCCCGCTCAAGACAGATTTAAAAACTTTCTAAACAAGCTAATCTTTAAGTTAATAAATAATAACATAAATTATCTGTTTAAGAACTCAGTTAACTGGAAAGTAATGCACTATTGCCTATGGCAGCAGTCGTGAACAACTAAATTGTCAAAAAATATGAAACAGCCCAACTCACCCACCGACAGCATTAAACAGTCAATCGGACAGGCCGCTTCTCATGTGTGGTTTGAGCGACTGGCAAGATTGGGATATGCTTCCAAAGGCTTAGTTTACTTTATTGTCGGTTTTTTAGCAGCACAAGCAGCCTTTAGTATGGGCGGCCGGACAACCGATACTAGCGGTGCATTATCAGAAATTGTTAACCAACCCTTCGGTAAATTTCTGCTATTTCTGGTAACGATTGGCATTATTGGTTATGCCCTTTGGCGTCTCGTTCAGACAATTCTCGACCCAGAACACCAAGGAGACAAATTGGATGCCAAGCGAATTGCCCAACGCATTGGCTACGCCTTAAGTGCTTTAGGATACGCAGGATTGGCTTTAACGGCTGTAAAACTGATAATGGGTTCGGGCGGTGGTAAGAGCAATACAACCGAAGATTTGACCGCCCAAATTTTAGCGCAACCGTTTGGACAATGGCTGGTAGGATTGGCAGGATCAATTGTTATTGGCGTAGGATTTTCTTATTTCTACGAAGCATATAAAGCCAAATTTCGCCGCCATTTCAAGCTAGATGAAATGAGCCAAGCCGAGCAAACTTGGGCGATACGGTTGGGTCGATTCGGAATTGCGGCCCGTGGGATTGTTTTCGTTATAATCGGTATTTTCTTAATTCAAGCAGCCAAGCTATCAGATGCCAGTCAAACGAAGGGATTGGGCGAGGTGTTGGCAATTCTGGGACAACAGCCTTTTAGTCCAGTGATTTTGGGCCTAGTACCTTTGGGTTTAATTGCCTATGGCATCTACTCGGTAATTCAAGCTCGCTATCGGAAAATTTTGCGATCGTAAGCTTGCCCGTTATACAGAGAGTTTTGAGTACAACAAGTTTTTTGAATTAAGAACTTATCTAACTCAAAGCTCAAAACTTTTACCAGGCAGCCTGATAAAATCACCTGCTTTTAAGTCGGGATATTTTAACTCAACACTCAGGGCAGGCACTCTTGGCACCGCCCCTACTCAACTCAAAACTCCTAAAAACTTATGGCACAAATTGGTTATCATGCTTCCCACGAACAGTTTAAGCCCAGCGAACTGCTGAAATATGTCCAAATGGCAGAACAAGCTGGCTTTACCCATGCCCTTTCTTCCGATCACTTTCATCCTTGGAGTGAAGCGCAAGGACAAAGTGGTTTTGCTTGGTCTTGGTTGGGTGCAGCAATGCAAGCAACGCCGAGACTTTCCTATCGGGTTGTTTGCGCTCCCGGACAGCGGTATCATCCGGCTATTATTGCCCAAGCTGCGGCAACGTTGGCCGAAATGTTTCCCAATCGTTTTTGGCTCACGGTTGGCAGCGGTCAAGCGTTGAACGAACATATTACTGGGGATAAGTGGCCTACTAAGAGCGATCGCAACACGCGCCTCAAAGAATGTGTCGATATTATCCGCGCCCTTTGGGCAGGAGAAACCGTCACCCATCGCGGTTTAGTGTGCGTAGAAGATGCAAAACTCTATACCCGCCCGAAAATTCTCCCATTAATTATCGGCGCCGCAGTTACCCCAGAAACCGCAGAATGGTTGGGCAGTTGGGCAGATGGATTAATTACTACTTCTCGCCCACCTGAAAAGTTAAAAAAAGTCGTCGATGCGTTTCGTCGCGGTGGCGGAGAAGGGAAACCAATGATTTTGAAAGTGCAGCTTTCCTATGACAGTAATGCAGAGAAAGCACTACAAGGCGCTCATCATCAATGGCGTAGTAATATCTTCAAAAGCAAAATGCTGACAGAACTGATAACACCCGATCAATTTGATGCCGCCGGGGAGTTTGTGCAACCAGAGGAGTTATATCAACACGTCCGCATCTCGGCAGACCAAGATCAGCATATTGAGTGGTTGCAAAAAGATATTGAATTGGGGTTTGATGAACTAATTTTGCACAACGTTAACCGAGAACAAGAGCAGTTTATTGAGGTGTTTGGCGAAAAAGTAGTGCCAGCGCTGACAAAAAGTTGATGGTGGAAAATCAGTATGTAGATGCGATCGCCTTTAGGATTGAGACTGCTTCCAAAATCAATTGTTCCTTTTAGCAGCACGAGCAGGAAGATACTTCGTAGCTTCCTGATTATTAGACAGCGGTTCGAGCAGACCTTGATAAACCAAAGCTTGATGAATTATGAATTAGCGCCGTAGCACTCCCCCGACTGAGCAACTCGGTTGGATTAAGAACTCTGGGATCTCGATAGTTGACCGGGATATTTGCTTTTGTCGCTGCGGCCACTTCATCAACCGCATCTTTAGGAATTTTATCGGCATCTTTATAGTAGGCTTCTTGAATGGGAGGTTCTGCCCAATAGCCTTGAGGCACATCGTTAAAGCCACTTACATTGGATATGTTCCTAATCTTTGCGCGCTCAAAGGCTGGGCGGATATTGCCGCCAATTCGTCGCGCTCCATAGCCTGTTTAGGTCTAAAGCTGTTATCAACTTCTCCTGTAACAATGCCTTTTTCAGCTAAAGATTGAATAAATGGACGCGCCCAGTAATTAGGCGGAACATCAGGAAATGCCTACTGAGCTTGTTGAGCTGCAACTGGCTCAGGCTTTACTAAAAAACTGGTCGCATAGATGCTAAACGACAAAGCTAAAAATGCTGCCCTTAATTCCCAGCCAACGCCAGGAATTAGACATGAGAAATCTCCTGTTTTTTGGCAGTATTAGTGATAGTTTAGGTTCGTATTTGCGCTGCAACGCTCATGTGGTCGAAGACAGCGCAACTAAAAACCCTTGTTCAATTCATTGGCCCTCTAACGCCCTTCCGTCTTCACGTCCAACTCTTCACGACGCAGTGTTTCCCTTGCCTCAACAATCTCCGTTTCAACTTCTTTCCTGATGTTAACTTCTTCGCGCACGAAAGCTTCTTTTTTGATATCAGCAGTTTCTTCGTAAACTTCCATACGCATCACCTTTTCCTGCTTGAATGGAGTATCCCGAATTACTGGCGCACCTGCGTTTTCGGGAGTTATACTCTCAATTACAACTCGCTCTTTTTCTGTGGGAATTGAAACTCGTGCCGTTTCGGTTTCAACTCGCTTGCCAATTGCTACCTCGCCAGTTTTGTGACGGCTTTTTTCTGCAACCAGTCGTTCTTCGTAGAGTCGGAATTTGTGATGCTCGCGCTCGTTCATCTGATACAATTGAGGCTCTTGTTCGTAAGTGTAGGTGTTGCGGTCATAACCAGCAGCGCTAGCTTGGTTAGAGACAGAACGCGGCATAGAAACTGGTGCAGATGCTTGTACAGGCAATGAGGTTTCTAAAGGCAATGATGCTTCTACAGGTGCAGACGCTTCTACAGTTAGAGTACGATAAACACCCCGAACTTGTTCTTCATAATCGTAATCAACCACCATCCCATCCTCATACCTGGGTAGTCTTTCTGCTTGGTCTTTACTCTTCAAACCCGTCGCGTAGATGCGTTCTGCCTCAACCTCCACTCGACAAAGAGCAACTGGAACTAATACTTTCTTGCCAAATATCCAGAAACCCGTGTCAACCACAAAATATCGGAAACGCCCTGTCTCATCAACTAGCGCGGTATCGATAGAGCCAATCTTCTCATCTGTATTTCCAGCATAGATATCCAGACCTTTGATATCTTCGCCATTAAAAGCAGCTTCGCGGTAGTTGGGATTAAAATCTTCAATTTTGTAAAGTAACATAGGAGTGCTTCCCTTTTTATCTAAATCAAGTTATGCCCCCATTTTAGATATATCTCAAAATTGATGCTTCCTTCTTATGAAGGATTAAGTGAAACAAAATAGTAGGATGAGTATATTTATTTTAATTATTTTCTGTCTTTGGATAGATGACTTTTTCCTTTTTATCCACCTTCCGCGCCCTCAATTTTCACAATCGGTTTCTAATTATTTTTATAAAAAAATACACTTATAAATTAGACTTTGATACTTTATATTAACGCACAAAAAAACTTTTACACATAATTTATTACTTTTAAAGTAGACTTTTATGTGAAATATTTTGGGGCAACACATTTGAAAAAGTTTGCCTTGATTATGCTACTCCCTATGTTTAAATATCATTATGAATATATGCAATGCCGCCTCTTAAGCAAGCAATTTCCCATAAATCATGACTAATGACTAATGACTAATGACTAATGACTAATGACTAATGACTAATGACTAATGACTAATGACTAATGACTAATAAAAACAAATTCCCCGGTCTAACCAGGGAACGAAAGATATTAAAAAAAGTAATGTTGTTTTAATAAATTGAATTTGCCAAAAAGCGGCGATAATTTAGTTAGTAGCAGCCCTTGTTGAGTTGAGAGCGGACGCCGGGGCGGGCAGTCCAGTGTAGATGCCGCACCCGATCGCATTTTCCAGTCTCAAGAAAACAGTTGCATTCATATTTGAGTACCAATTAAGCTTGGCTGCTGTTGCGAGTCTGGCTAGCCAGATCCAACAGTTGCGCCCAGCGTTTTTGGAGTTGTTTGGGAGTGCATTTGAGCGCGGTGGCGATCGCCTTGTCGCTTTCTTGATTCCGCTTCATTTCTAACAGTTGCTGCATTTCGGGCGCAAGTTGAGCGCGAAATGCTTCCCATTTGTCCGAAGTCATTCCCAGCTTTTGATCGACATCAGCACCCAGCCATTCGTGGACGAGTTTCCAATTTTGAGTGCGGGCAAATTTTTCGACGTGGTACTTGAAACGTTGTTGCAAGTAGTCGCGCTGGCGGGAAGACAAACCGAGCGCGCGGTCAATTTCCGAAGCCGAAAGGTCTTGCAATTTTAAAGTTAAGTAATTCACGCATTCTGGCTGATTTTGCGATTCCAGATAGGCGATCAATTCCGAGACTACTCGATCGCGCAGCACAGCATCAGCCGGATCGACAGTTTCCGATACCATTTGCTCGCGCACTTGTTGCAGCGCCGGAGAGCGGCTGTACATTTCCGCATCTTCTCCCTTGCCCGACTCTACAGCCATTTCAATGTCGATCGCAGTTTCGGGAGGCTGGCCCTTGGCAAATCCTTGAGCGCGCAACACGATCAGGCGCTGGCGGTTGCGGCCGGGTAAGCCGATTTGGCGCTTGGCGTAGTGTTCGGTAAAAGCCATGTACTCAGCCAATTCTAGCTGCGTGCGGGGCTGGTAGGTGACATCGAGTTGGTGTTCGCGGCGGAAAGCTCGCAGAGATTCGATGTAAAAGCCTTGCAAAAAGTCTTCAATCATGTTGTAGCGAGCTTGGAAGTTCAAGTTCGATCGGAAAGAAGCAACATGGCGGTAAATCATAGCCGCGAGGTGAGAATGCAGTTCGACGCGGCCTTGTTTGGAACCGAGGCGGTAGTATTGCAGGGTTTTTTGCAACCGGTGCTCAGCCAAGGTGATTTGCCAAGCTTCAACTTCGCCGGAAATTTGGATGCGATCGCTCTTTTGGCAAATCCGTTCGACTTCCTTAGCAATCCGCATCGCCACTGCTTGAGCGCTGCGGCTGGCAGTTTTCATTTCGGCTTGCAATTCTTTGAGGGCGAAGTCAGCCAAAGCGAGGATATCGATGGTGGGAAGAGTATTGATTTCGGCGTTTGGTTCGCTGGAGGTAGCCGGAATGCAGTTGAAGCCAGAAGCGTTGTTGCAGTTGACGGTGGTGGCAGTTTTGACAGTCATGGCATTTATCGGGTGGTAGGGCACAGCGGGTGTGCGAGGACATTTGTCAGAGAGTGAGGCGGCAGTTGCTGGCGGTTTCGCTTGCTGTGCTGATTCAACTCTCTATACATTGAATGTTAGGGAAATAAACATCATCGCAGTGATGCCAGTGTTCCACTCTCTCATGCAACAGTTTTTGGCTGCTGAATCTGATTCTAAGCGCTGGCTGTGGAAGATTGATTTTATTGCCGTTAAAGCCTTACTGTACAAGCACTCTGAGCAGTTATTTGGGTGGGGCGATCGCGAGGAAAATGGAGGGTGCTGCCAGGCCGCTGAGTGGACAATCTAATAACTGGCTATTTGAGGCGGTTTTGGCCGTTAGAGATTGTGGAATCGAGACTTGGCAGAGTGTAGCTAACTGCAATGTCTTCAGAACCTACGCAACAGCAGTTAGGAAACCCGGTTAATCTGAAAATTTGATCTTATCCAAGAAGGAAGAAAGAAGCACAGAGAGCTTTGTTTGCCAACAATTCACCCTGATTCTCTCTCTAATACCAAAGTCACCGGCCCGTCATTATCTATAGAGACTTGCATCATCGCTCCAAACACGCCTGTTTCAACTTTTAAGCCGCTTTGGCGCAACTTTTCGACAAATTTATCATAAAAAATTTCGGCTCGTTCAGGAGCCGCTGCTCTATCAAAGGAAGGTCGCCGACCTTTGCGGCAGTCCCCATATAGCGTAAACTGACTGACAACCAGCAACTCGCCGCTGATGTCTTGTACGGACTTGTCCCAGCGGCCGGTATCCGTGGCCGAGTCGGGAAACAAACGCAATTCTAGGCATTTGCGAGCCATCCAATCGAGTTCTGCTTCGGTGTCGGTGTCTGCAATACCTACAAGCAAGTTAAGCCCGCAGCCAATTTTGCCGACAATTTGACCGTCTATTTCGACTTGAGATGATTTGACTCGCTGGATGATGACTCGCATGGGAAATTAGAAATGCTTAAATTTAAAACTAAAAATCAAAAGGTAAACTTACCTTTTGAATAGGAATTATGAAAAAAAACCCGGTTTCTCCGATAAATCTTGGTTTTAACTTATATCTTGCACCATTCTCAAGAACAGGCAAGATGCCTGTTCCACAAAGAGTATATTTTCTTGTGGAACAGGCATCTTGCCTGTTCCTAAAAGGCTAATTGAGAGTGGTGCAAGATATAAGTTTTAACCGCGAAGTCTCGACGAAAAAACCGGGTTTCTAGCCAGCGCACGTCTGTTCTGTTTAATTTTCAACCTTTAGTTTTTCCCAAAACCTTTGCCGCGACTGGTTGAAGGCATACAAAGACAGTTTTCGAGTTGCGATCGCAAAGTCTCGGTATCCAAACCCTGACCAATGAGAACAAGCTGGTTTTTGCGATCGCCTTTCCACTCGTCGTCATCCATCGTAAATCGCTTGCCGCTCAAGTGAAAAATATGCCGTTTGGGACTTTCTTCAAACCACATAATCCCTTTCGCGCGAAACACATTTGTTGGCAGTTGTTTGTCTAAGAAATATTGAAATTTTCTCAGAGAAAACGGCTTGTCGCTTTGGAAAGAAATTGAGGTAAATCCGTCATTTTCTAAATGGTCGGAGTGGTCGTGATGGCTGTGGTCGTGATGGCCGTGGTCGTGATGGCCGTGGTCGTGATGGTCGTGATGGTCGTGATGTTCGTGATGTTCGTGGTCGTGATGTTCGTGATGTTCGTGATGTTCGTGGTCGTGATGGTCGTGACTGCTAGCAGTTTCTTCAGATTGGAAATATTTGTCCGATTCAAACAATCCGACGCTGAGGACTAGCGGCAGGGGAACTTGCGATTTTACTGTTCGCAGAATTCGAGCACCTTCTTTGACATCGCGAATCTTAACTTCCAACAAATCTAAATCTGCTTCCTCAACCAAATCAGTTTTGTTGAGGATAATTATATCGCCGTAAGCTATTTGACTGTAAGCTGCTTGAGAGTTGAACAAATCTAAGCTGTAGTTGGCTGCGTCTACTACTGTAACTATCGAATCGAGACGAGTCAGGTCGCGCAGTTCTGTGCCTAAAAAAGTCATCGCTACTGGCAGCGGGTCGGCGAGTCCGGTTGTTTCGACTACCAGATAATCGAGATTTTCTTGACGTTCTAAAACTTTGTAAACTGCATTAACTAAATCTTCATTAATTGTGCAGCAGATGCAGCCGTTGTTCAGCTCAACCATGTTGTCGTCGGTGGTGACAATCAGTTCGTTGTCGATGCCGATTTCGCCAAATTCATTTACCAAAACTGCTGTTTTCAAACCCTGCTGATTGGTCAGGATATGGTTGAGCAGGGTTGTTTTGCCGCTGCCGAGAAATCCTGTAATGATTGTAACGGGCAATCCGTGTTTGGGAGCGTCCATCGCCAGTTCTGTCTCGGACTGAGTTGTAGATTGCATAGCTTGAATGTCAAATAATGTCGATCGCACTTTCTTTGTGGCTCTTATTGTATCTTAATTAGGACAAGGCCTGGTAAACCCAGTTTCTCGGATAAATGTTGGGTTTGGTGGCATGGTATCTACGCATCAACCGGCAATCAGCCCGAAAGTGCAAAATAAGTGGGCCGCTAATTCTCGGCAATTGTTAACGCGGTCGATCGCACTTTTTTATTTTTTGGATAACTTTTTTTCCGAGTACCTGTCGGTGTTTGCCTGCAACGAGTTTTCCCGGTAAATCCAGCAGCGACAAATTTGGGGCAGACTCAAGCCCAGTGCGATCGGCCAATTCCCGCTACTCTCTAATAGTTTTAATTATCGAGCTGCGTAAAATATTTAAATCTCAACTATCAACGAAAACAGGGCGGCGGCTAACTATAGCCACCGCCCTCAAGATAGTATTGCGCTATCTAAGTCTGTGCTTACGCAGGAAGCAAGACTGAATCAATAATGTGGATGACACCATTATCAGCAGCAACATCGGCTGTTGTAACGGTAGAATCATTGATTTTGACGCCATTGGAAGCATCAATTTTAACTTCTGAACCTTCCACTGTCTTGGCAGATTTCAGATTGACCACATCAGCGGCCATAACTTTGCCAGAAACGACATGATAAGTCAAGATTTTTGTGAGCTTAGGAATGTCCTTAAGCAGTGCTTCTACAGTACCTGCGGGAAGCTTAGCAAAAGCTTCGTCTGTAGGAGCGAAAACTGTGAAGGGGCCAGCGCCTTTGAGAGTATCTACTAAACCAGCGGCTTGGACGGCAGCAACTAGGGTAGTAAAAGAGCCTGCCGAAACGGCGGTATCAACGATGTCAGCCAAGAGAGTCACCTAGTTTTTGTAATCTATAAATCACTATAACGCTAAAAAGTTAATTTAGCTACAGATATTTTTAATCGTTCAGTTTGGTTTTCTTATATAAAATAGAACATTTTTTTATATATAACTCATGTCAGTAAATACCTACCTAAAGGTAGATTATAATTTACCGATTTTACTGTATTTTAAGAAAGCAATGTAATCCTAAATACATTGGTAAGCCGATCGCCCCTGCGCGGTGTTAAAAGTAAACGCAGGGGCGACGGCCAGGAGCCCCGGAAGCTAAGGCATTTTGATTGACTTGCCAAAATATTCAACATTAAGCACAGCACTAAGGCCCCGTAAAACTCGCCACCCCGACTGATGGCAACAGTTTGGGAAATCCCGATTTAAACTGTTAACAACCATTAATTAGGGGAAGAGTGACATGAGATATAAACTACTAGGTCACAGCGGACTTCGCGTTTCCGAAATCTGCCTCGGCACCATGACTTTTGGGGAAGAGTGGGGTTGGGGGAGTTCCTACGACGAAAGCCGGAAAATGTTCGACGCCTTTGCAGAAGCGGGTGGCAATTTCATTGATACCGCGAATCTCTACACCAACGGTACTAGCGAAAAATATGTCGGTGAGTTCATCGCAGTCGATCGCGAAAAATGGGTAGTTGCCACTAAGTATTGTGAAACTTCATTAAGTTGGTAAGCATCAATAAACAATAGTAGTATCGTATAGTCATGGAAGTCAAAAAAATGTTGTGATTGTTAAAAGATGGAGGCTCAGAATGCAACTAGCAGAGAGGCACATCATTAAATCTACGGAACACCGTTTCGCCGAAATTGATAAATTAGCATTTAAGTCCAAAAATCTCTACAATGCCGCTAACTACGTCATTCGTCAGAGTTTTATCTATGGATGGGGTTACGTTAATTACAACGAGATGAACCGTTTGATGAAATCTCATCAAGCATACAAGGTTTTGCCAGCCAAGGTCAGTCAGCAAATACTGATGATATTGGACAAGAATTGGAAGTCCTTTTTTGAAGCAGTTAAAGCTTACAAAGCTGATGACTCTAAATTTACTGGCCGCCCGAAGCTACCGAAGTACAAAGATAAAGTCAAGGGTCGGAATATCCTTGTCTATACGATTCAGGCAATTAGTAGCAAGCAATTAAAGAAAGGAATCGTCAAGCTTTCGGGAACTAATCTCTCAATCAAAACCAAGCTCGAACCCGCTCGAATCTGTCAAGTTAGACTGGTTCCCAAATGTGATTCTTATGTGATTGAGGTAATATACGATGAACCGGAGCCCACCGCCAGCGACGATAAATTCGTAGCTAGTATTGATTTAGGTCTGAATAATTTAGCGGCGTTAACTTCAAATCAGCCGGGTTTTATACCTCTGTTGATTAACGGGCGTCCGTTGAAATCAATCAACCAGTTCTACAACAAACGTAAAGCACGGTTACAATCTCAGTTAAAAGGAAGTCGCAAGAGTTCACCCCGCATTCAACGCTTAACTCGCTGTCGCCACCAAAAAGTCGATAATTACTTGCATCATACCAGTCGCCTAATTGTTGACCTTTTGGTCGCCCATCAAATTGGGACGCTAGTTGTCGGCAAAAATGCACAAGGGAAAACCGAGATTGATTTAGGAAAGCAAACCAACCAAAACTTCGTCGGCATTCCTCATACTCGACTGATTGAGATGTTGGAATATAAGGCTCGATTGGTTGGGATTAAGGTGATTGTACAAGAAGAATCTTATACATCGAAATCAAATTTTCTGACTCTAGATCCGATTCCTGTCTATGGAAAGACCGATAAGGATGCTGTATTTAGTGGCAAGCGGATCAAGAGAGGTTTGTACAAGACATCGGTCGGTCAATTAATTAATTCCGATGTGAACGGGTCTTACAACATCCTCAGAAAAGCAATCCCAAATGCGTTTAGCAATGGGATAGGGAGCTGCGTAGTTCAGCCGAGGCGGGTCAATCCGCTCGAAGTAAAAGTGAAGGGGGAGGGACTTAACGCCTCCCATGTCATGTAATAAATGACTATACTTTTGCCAGCTATTCTTTAAAAGAGCGAACTCCTGAACGGGACTTGCTCCCTATGGCACAGGCCTTTGATATTGGCGTCACAGCTTGGAGCCCCCTAGCAGCCGGCTTGCTGACAGGAAAATACAACACTTCAGAAACCGCCAGCGAAGCTAAACGGCTGAATTCACCTGAATCTGGAACAATTAACGAACGAGACCTCAAAATTGCTGACGAAGTTAGCAAAATAGCAGCCGAAATTGGCAAACCTGCTTCTCAAGTAGCCCTAAATTGGCTGATCCAACAGGCAGTCGAAGTTATTCCGATTGTGGGTTCGCGCAAACTCTCGCAACTTCAGGAGAATCTCGCTTGTTTGGAGTTTGAATTAACCCCGGATCAAATGCAGCAGTTAGACAAAGTAAGTGCAATTGAATTGGGTTTCCCTCACGATTTCTTAAAGAGTTCGATGGTGCAAGATTTTGCCTTTGGAGGAGGAATCGCCAAAATTGACAGCCGCCGACTGTAAAGTTGCTGCTATTTTCTAGCCGTGGGTTTACGTGGATATTTGGCGTTTGATTGCAGATATCGGCGAACCCGCCCTTAGAGGGATGATTGACATTTGTGCTGTGAGTGCGAGGTTAAACTGACGCCCACAGCGCAAATGTCATCACCTTGGTTTCTTGCCACATACTCGCGCAAAATCTTAGGTTTATCGTTGCGGTTGCCTGGTTTCTATGGTATTGTTGAGACAGGTGCTGTTCGGTGAGTTTAACCTCAGTGCATAAACAGTCAATTGTTAATCTATCGGAAGTCAGATATCTCTGGGGCAACTTGGTATATTAGGATACAATTTTCCCAAATTAGTGATCCGATGAGTTAAAAAAAAGCAAGGTTTGTCAAATCAAAAAGCAACATAAACTTGATGGCAAATTTTCTCTCATCTTCAAATAAAGCAATAAAACTCGCTCTTTTTTCACCCCGTACCGGCCAGTTAAAAGTCATTTTACAAGGTCGATCGGCATTTTAACGGCTTTTGAACCCAGCGTGCAAGCTAGGTGTCTCCTGAGATAAAAGTCATCCTTCAGATAGAAGTTAGGGCCGAAAAAGTGGGTTATATTTAACAGCAATAGCAAGTCAAACAATATTAACTTATCTCCCAGTTTCACTTCTGAAAAAAGCAGATAAGCCTGTTTTTCCGCAGCTAAACAGTTTCTTTGTTTGGCTCACTGAATGCGGCGCTTGCTCGTCAATAAAAGTTCTCAGATTTATGCTTCTGACTTTCAGTAAGACACTGCTGAGAAATATATCCTATTGACCAATTTTAACGGACAAATTTTCATTGACAAATTCCAGAGGCTAATATGTCGCCCCCAGAAAACTCAGTAAACAATAATTATAGCAATAAAGAGCGAGCATGGGAGATCCGCTTTACCTCTATAGATCCAGCCAAATCGCCCTCTCAATTCGCTCCCTCGCCCGCATTGCGCGCCAACTTATCAAAAACTGAGGCTTTAGATGCACCAGATTTAGTTTGCCTGTCTCATTTGCGGTGGAATTTTGTCTATCAGCGTCCGCAACATCTCTTGAGTCGTTGTGCGAAAAGTCGTCGCGTATTCTTTGTAGAAGAACCTGTTTTTAGCGCAGCTACAGATTGGTGGCTTGATGTCAGCATCCACGAAAGCGGAGTCTGGGTAATAGTACCGCACCTGAGCGAAGGAACCAGCGAAGCAACAGCACAAACTGCTCAGCAAGCCATGCTAGATGATTTGTTTCGAGCGGCCGAAATTAGCCAGTACATCCTGTGGTATTACACACCAATGGCTGTCAGTTTCACAAGCCACTTAAAGCCGCTAGCTGTAGTCTACGACTGCATGGATGAACTGTCAGCATTCCAAGGCGCGCACCCGGATTTAAAAGCCAATGAAAACCAATTATTAAAGCGCGCCAGCGTAGTATTTACCGGGGGCCACAACCTTTACGAAGCCAAACAGCACCAGCACCCAAACATTCACCCCTTCCCCAGCAGTATCGAAAAAGAACACTTTGCGACAGCCAGGAATCTTTCAGAAGAACCGGCGGATCAAAAAGACATTCCTCACCCGCGTTTGGGATTTTATGGCGTCATAGACGAACGCATGGATATCGAACTGCTGGCGGGCATGGCCCAAGCAAGGCCGGACTGGCATTTAGTCATCATTGGCCCGGTGGTGAAAATCGATCCGGCAACTCTGCCAAGTCACCCAAATATCCACTATCTCGGTGGCAAATCTTATCAAGAACTGCCAGCGTATCTTGGCGGGTGGGATATCGCCATGCTGCCTTTTGCCATTAACGAATCGACTAAGTTTATTAGTCCCACGAAAACTCCAGAATACCTCGCTGCCGGCAAACCTGTCATTTCTACTCCTATCCGCGACGTGGTGCGGCCCTACGGAGAAAACCGCTTGGTTCGGATTGCTAGCAATTCTGAAGAATTCGTTGCTTGTGCCCAAGAAATCCTCAGCGAAAGTTCGGACGTTCGCACCAAGTGGCTGAGTGAAGTAGATGCCTTTTTAGCAGACAATTCTTGGGACAATACCTGGGGCGAAATGCTGGGGTTGATCGAAAGTGCGATCGACGATAAAAGGCAGAAAGCCGAAGGCAGGATGAAAGTTTTAAGTTAGGAATGTTGAGGTTGAAGTTAAAGAATTACACTTTACGGATTCAAAACTTAACACTCAACACTCCTCGCTTTATGTCCAATTACCAATTATTCCTTACCCTTACCCTTACCCACAATTAGAGGTGTTTCAATGTTTGACTATTTAATCGTCGGAGCCGGATTTGCAGGTAGCGTCATTGCCGAAAGACTAGCAAATGAAGCCGGAAAAACAGTCCTGATAATTGATACCCGCAACCACATCGGCGGCAACGCATACGATCACTACGACAATCATGGCATCCTCGTACACAAATACGGCCCCCACATTTTTCACACCAATTCACGCCCAGTTTTCGAGTATCTTTCGCGCTTCACCGAGTGGCGGCCCTACGAACACCGCGTCCTCGCCAGTGTTGACGGTCAACTGCTGCCAATTCCGATCAATCTCAACACCGTAAATAAACTTTACGGACTGAATCTCACCTCATTTGAAGTAGAAGATTTCTTCGCGAAAGTAGCAGAACCAAAGGATTACATTCGCACTTCCGAAGATGTAGTTGTCAGCAAAGTCGGTCGCGAACTTTACGAGAAATTCTTCCGCAACTACACCCGCAAACAGTGGGGAATGGACCCGTCGGAGCTCGACAACTCAGTGATTGCGCGCGTACCTACTCGCACTAACCGGGACGATCGCTATTTCACCGATACCTATCAAGCAATGCCCCTGCACGGCTACACTCGGATGTTTGAAAAGATGCTTTCTCACCCAAACATCAAGGTGATGCTGAATACCGACTACCGGGAGATTGAGGGTTTTATCCCTTACGGAGAAATGATTTACACCGGGCCTGTCGATTCCTATTTCAATTATTGCTACGGCAAACTTCCTTACCGTTCCTTGGAATTCAAGCACGAAACACTGAACGTAGCCGTACACCAAGAAGCACCGGTGGTAAATTACCCCAACGAGCATTTATATACTCGCTGTACCGAGTTTAAATACCTCACGGGACAAGAGCATCTAAAAACTAGCATTGTCTACGAATATCCCCAAGCTGAGGGAGACCCTTACTACCCGGTTCCCCGTCCAGAAAATGCCGAAATTTACAAGAAATATAAGGCTTTGGCTGATGCAACTCCGGGAGTCTCTTTCGTGGGAAGGCTGGCGACTTACAGGTATTACAACATGGATCAAGTGGTCGCTCAAGCTTTGACAACTTACAAACAAATTACTACCAAGCCGGTGATTGAATTGGTAGAAAATGTTAACGGTTCTGCCTCTAATGTCAGCACATCCAATGGAGTTGCCCATCGCCCAGGCGCAACTTCTCTAGAAGTCGCTGCTGTCAACCACGGCAACAGCAACGGCAACGGGAAATCTGCTAGCAAGTAGCTGGAAGCTGCGAGTTACGGGTAAAACGGTAAGGTGCCCACAGAGCACCTTACTCGGTTTTCCTCAAAAGTTATTTAATAATTCAAACAAGCATTGAGGTAAACATGAACGTTCTAGTGAAAATTGTTTTGTCTCATGAGGTTTTGGAAATTTCTCAATTTGCTCAGTTTCAGAAAGAAATACAGCGCCTCATTGAAAGTGGCGGCAAAATTCTTATGCTGGATTTCTCAAAAATAAATTTCCTGAAAAATTCCGAGTTAATGGCTGTAGTGGCGATCGTAAAATTAGTTAGAGACAGCAAATGTATACTTTTGATCTCTGCCATGAGCGAACAAGTTAGAATTTTATTTGAACTCACGGGACTACAGCAAATATTTCATTGTTTGCCGTTTGCCGAAGAATTTTCTCTCAAAAGTGAGCTAACTGAACAGTTAGGAGGTTTACAAAGTGTTGCTAGCTAGAGGAAGAGGGGGAGAGTGGGACAGGGGGAGACAGGGGGATAGGAAAAATCTTCTTGGTTTATTCTTCCTGGTTTATTCTTCCTTCTTCTGACTAATGACTTCAGCACAAGAGATCCTTCAGATGAGCCTGTTTTAAGGTGCAGAACTTCTGCAAATTAATCAGCAAAAAACTTGTCAAAGTCAGGGTAATTGTCGCTAACCTATAAATATAACTTTGGGTAGATGTGCCGATGAGTTGGTTAGGTAGAGCACTTGAAAATTGCGAGATAGAAGAGTCTGCAACTCTTGATAGTAAGGTGACAGTTCAAGGGCGGAAAACAGGTTATCCGCGCCCCCAATTGCGCCGGAGCAACTGGATTTGTCTCAACGGTCAGTGGAGATTTGCTTACGATGACGCGGGCCACTGCGTGCAGCCGATCGATATTTCTGAGTGGACTCACACTATAGAAGTGCCGTTTGCTCCAGAATCGGCAAAAAGCGGGATCGGCGACACGAATTTTCACGCCAACTGCTGGTATGAACGCGAATTTGACGTACCCCACACAGAAGGCAGAGTTCTCCTCCACTTTGGGGCCGTAGACTACCGCGCCCGCGTCTGGGTGAACGGTCAGTTTGTCATCGAACACGAAGGCGGACACACTCCTTTCAGCGTAGACATTACACCACTGGTGAACCTCAACGGGCCGCAGCGGGTGACAGTCTGGGCCCAGGACGACCCGCAAGATTTGGAGCAACCGCGCGGCAAGCAAGACTGGCAAATAGAGCCACATAGTATTTGGTATCCGCGCACGACTGGCATTTGGCAGACAGTCTGGGTAGAATTGGTGCCTCACACTTATATCGAGCGCATCCGCTGGACTCCCCAGTTTGAACGCTGGGAAATCGGTTTTGAAGCGTTTGTCGCGGGCGATCGCCAGTCGGGAATCCAAATTAAAGTTAAACTGTCGATCGGCTGTATGCTGCTGGTCAACGACACCTACGAAGTCATCAACGGCGAAATCCACCGCCGCATCGCCCTCTCCGACCCTGGTATCGACGACTACCGGAACGAATTGCTGTGGAGTCCCGAAAAACCGACGCTAATTAACGCTCAAGTGCAGTTGTGGGCCGACGGCAAACTCCTCGACGAGGTTAAATCTTATACCGCCATGCGGACGGTCAGCATCCAGCGCGATCGCTTCATGCTAAACGGCCGCCCCTACTATTTGCGACTGGTGCTCGACCAAGGTTACTGGCCCGACACCATGATGACTGCCCCCTCCGACGAAGCTTTGCGCCACGATGTCGAATTAGTCAAAGCAATGGGTTTCAACGGCGTCCGCAAGCACCAAAAAATCGAAGACCCGCGATTTTTGTACTGGGCTGACGTGCTGGGGCTCCTAGTTTGGGAAGAAATGCCCAGCGCCTACCGCTTCACTCCCAAAGCCGTACAACGGCTGACGCGGGAGTGGACGGAAGTCATCGACCGCGACGCCAGCCACCCCTGTATCGTAGTCTGGGTGCCGTTCAACGAATCCTGGGGAGTTCCGAATTTAGTCGAAGCGGCAGCCCACCGCAACTACGTGCAAGCGCTGTATTTCTTGACAAAAACCCTCGATTCGACTCGTCCCGTCATCGGTAACGACGGCTGGGAAAGTATCGATACCGACATCCTGGCCATTCACGACTACGACAACAACCCGCAAACCCTAGCCAAGCGCTACGGGCCGGAAGTCCAGCTAGCCGATTTGTTTAATCGCGGGCGTCCCGGCGGGCGAGTTCTCACCCTCGACGGCCACCCGCACCAAGGACAGCCGGTGATGCTGACAGAATTCGGTGGCATCGCCTGCGCCGGTCGCGAAAACCCCGATTTTTTCAGGGTTTGGGGCTACGTGCGCGCGTCGGACACGGTGGAACTCCAAAGGCGCTACAGCGCGCTGTTAAAGGTGGTAAACCGAGTGGAAATGTTCAGCGGATTTTGTTACACGCAGTTAACCGATACTTTCCAAGAAGCTAACGGTTTGCTGTATGCCGATCGCACTCCCAAGTTTCCCCTAGAGGTCATCTCGGCGGCAACTCTCGGCTGGGATATTCCCGAAGAAAGTTCACAGCCGCCAGCTATTACTCACGGCTAATTGGCCCGCGCAGGGCATGGGGCATGGGGCATAGGGAATTGGGAATTGGTGATTGGTGATTGGTGATTGGTGATGGGTAATTGGTAATTGGTAATTGGTGATTGGTGATTGGTAATAATTGCCCGCAGTTCCAAGTTATTGGATATAACAAGTCTCAATCATTTATGAACCTCTTCCAATGCCCAATGCCCTGTTTGGCCAATGCCCGATGCCCAATGCCCGATGCCCTGTTTGGCCCATGCCCGATGCCCCATGCCCAATGCCCCATTACCCATTACCCATTCGATTGATGTTTCAAAGTTTTTTCATGGGCGGATTTGAATGTTCCACCCACAGAGTGCAATCTGGAAAACGCCTCGATGTCACAGCCGCCACCGGTCACGATAAATTTGCAGCAGCCGACTACCAACGCTTGCAACAGCAAGGCATTTACACAGTCCGCGAAGGCCTCCGCTGGCACTTAATCGAACAGACACCCGGAAAATACGATTTTTCCAGTTCCCTGCCAATCATCCGCGCCGCCCGCGACATGAAAATGCAGGTAATTTGGGATTTGTTTCACTACGGCTGGCCAGACGATATTGATATTTTCAGCCCCGAATTTGTGTCCAGGTTTGCCAGCATGGTGCGCGCTTTTATGGAAGTGCTGGCGAACGAAACCGACCAAACACCTTTTGTAACACCTGTCAATGAAATTTCATTTATTGCTTGGGCCGGCGGCGATGTCGCCTACATCAATCCGTTTGCAAAAGGGCGGGGAGACGAGCTAAAAATCCAGTTAATCAAAGCTGCGATCGCAGCGATAGAATCAGTTTGGGAAGTCAATCCCGACACCCGCATCGTTCAAATCGACCCCACAATTAACATTATTGCTGACCCTGACAAACCGGAGGATCGGGACGCGGCGGAAGGTTATCGCTTATCTCAATATCAAGCTTGGGATATGTTGGCTGGACGCTTTCGCCCGGAACTCGGCGGCAAGGAAAAATATCTCGATATTATTGGGGTGAATTATTACGATCGCAATCAGTGGATTCACAATGAAGAGCCCATGAAATACACCGATCCGCTGTACCGCCCGTTTCGCGAACTGCTGCAAGAAGTGTATGAGCGCTACCGTCGCCCCTTATTCATAGCAGAAACAGGCACTGAAGACGAGTTTAGACCTGTCTGGTTTAATTATGTGTGCACTGAGGTAGCCGCGGCGATGAAAGCAGGAGTTCCGATAGAGGGAATCTGCTTGTATCCGATTGTTAACCATCCGGGTTGGGATGACGACAGGCACTGTTACAATGGTTTGTGGGATTATTGCAATGAATCGGGCGATCGGGAAATTTACCAGCCTTTGGCGGATGAATTGCAGTTTCAAAGGCAGCAGATTGAACCGCTGCTGAAGTCGCAGAATTGATAGCTGCGATCTAATTCTGTAGGGTGCGCTGGGGCGCACCTTATAATAAATCTGCGTTAAAAATTCCCGATGATTTCTTAATATTTTATTCGCTCAACTCAGCATAAAAGCGTCAAGCTCATCTACATTGTGAATAATCTTGGAATCAGAAACGCCATAAGCTTCAGCTAATTCGATACTAGCTTGCAATCTCAATTCAACATTTAAGTTAGAGTCAAAAGCAGCTTCTGCTAAATTACCTAGTCGTTCATAGGTAGCAAGAAGATTAGCAACGGCTGCCTTATAAGCGCGATCAATTTTAGCGAGGGACTGTTGATAATATTGTTCCACTTGTCGAGCAAGATGAGTATCTTGTCCCAATAACTGCTTACAGAAACCTGTCACGATTCGACCCGCGATCGCACCAATGACAGCGCCAACAACAGGAATCGGAATCAAAGCTTGTCCGATAGTAGCTCCAGCAGCAACAATGGCTGAATCAGCACAAGCAAATAAACTTAATTCAACGAATTGATCGGCAGTAATTTCCCCTCGGTTCAAACTACCCACTAAACTAGCAACTTCCAAGCCTGCACTAACAAAAGCACCAGCTAAAGGTGCAGACATTTGGGTAAAATTGGTTAACCCATAAATAACTGTTGCCGATATACCACTAAGTGCAGCTCCTTTTGCGGTATCAATTCCAATTTCTTGCCAGTCTTCGGGGGTTAACTCACCCTTAAAAACGTTTTTACCTTGCTTATACTTAGCGTAAAGCTTAGTAGCAAATCGAATACTACCACCAATAACCGCGCCTTTAAAAGCAACGTTACCAAAATCAGCCAGAGTAGGTTGAGCCTCGTAGCGTATCCCATCCTTAATTTGTTTGTGTTCTTGCTTTAATTCATGCTCTTTGCGGTCTAGCGTATCGTCAACTTTGCCTATTTGCACATCTTCATAGTTAGACGATCCAGCTTGAACAGTCTGACTGAAAGGACGACCAGACATCTGCTCTATTTCTTGAGCTTTTTCTTGTATTTTTTGAGCAGTACGACTTGTTATTCCCTCGACTTGTTGCCCTTTCAATATTTTATCAATAACTTCATATTGGTTTTTAGGGATGTGGTAATATGACCCATCTCTGCCAAAGTTTTCGTATTTCTTCATGTGGTGGAGAACGTGGTCTAAATTATTGCCAACCCCATTCACAAATTTAGACTGTACTTTAATACCATCAATTAAATAATCTTCCGGTGCTGTTCTACCCACTCCCTCAAAAGTAGCGCGAGTTTCAGAGGAGTTCAAAAGAGATTTTGCATTGCGAATACCAACTTCCACTTGCTCAGCTATTTCACCGTGTTTTGTGCTTGTGTTTCCCAGAATTTTTTCGGGGCTACCTACAAAATCACGAACTTTATCAATCTCCCCGACCGCTGCAAAAAACGCTCGGTCTTGTTTACTGAGTTCCGTTGCAAGCTGTTCTGCATGGCGCAGATTTTCCTCTGCTACTATTGCAGCAACGAATTGAGTTGTCAGATGTCTATCTTCTCTGTGTTCCATGCTTAAAAAATTGCAGCATTACTCCCTAATTGCTAGAGGATAATGCTGCACTCCAAATTATAATTACATTTTCAGGTCTACGGTCTTTTTAAGTGACTCGCTCAGCGAATTAATGGAATTGATTAAGTTCGCCAGCATTTTTTTGAGAGATGGGCTAAAATCCAGGTAATTCAAAGGTGCATTCTGCTTAAAATCTTGCAGTCCACTGTGAATCAAGTTAGCTAGTTTGACAGTTTCCCCCTCCAGAAGATTGACTTCTTTCTTGGTTATGTTGACTTTAGCTGTGTCACCTTCAATTTCAATAGCGCGGTTAGTAGCTTCTCTCGCAATTTTCTCATTCTCGCTATTTGTCCAAAAAGCACTACCAGCCAAAGCTACACCACCAATCCCCCAGCCAATCGGCCCTGCTAGTGCCAGCAGTGCATTTCCAGCCACCATACCGCCACCACCCACAGTAAGAGCGCCACCTCCTAACCAGGCTAAAGCAGCATTAACGGCGGCTGCACCGGAAAGAGAAGCGATCGCAGTACCTGTTGAGGCTGTTCCAAAAGTTGTGGCAATTGCCATTGCTGCTGCTGGCCCAAAACAGGCAACTCCTGCTCCAGCCATGACTCCTGCACCACCTGCTGCTGCTACATTGCTGTTATGAGCCGAATAAATTAGATCCCAATCTTTGCCAGTAATTTCCTTGAGCTGAAACTTCAGTTTTGTAACGACTTTGCTAAACTCTTTTGGCGAGTTGGCCAACGTGTTAATGTACTTTTCGCATAGTTGGATAATCTCAACCCCACGATTAACTCGCGTTTGATAAAGACTTCCAGCGGCATTTTGTAAATACTCACAATCTCTTTGGTAATTTTCTACTGCACGGCGCAGTTTCTCTTGTGCCTCTTTTTTGTATTCGTGGTTAAACATTTACGGGTAAATACCTAATTATGAGGAGTTTGTGTTGATAACTCTGTCCAGCAGACAACTCTACCGCCCAAGCAGTGAGCCTTCCCCCGACTCCAGGTGTAAAATTAATCACTATCCTGCTTTCTTTGATACTAATCTAACTACCTTTAACAAAGAAACTAATAAGCATTAGGAATCGTGTTAGACTTTGATTATAAAAAATCCAGAAACCTATCCCCTGCAATGGCATCCTCTAACGATCGCTTCCCCGAAGCTGCCCGCGACTGGGACTTAGAAACTCTTTACACAGACCTAGCATCCGCCAAGGGAAAGCGGCTCACGCCCACAGAGAAACAACATCTACGGGGTCTACTCTGCGGCTACAGTCCCGCCGAAATTGCCGAAAGGCTCAGTAAAAACCCCAAGGGAATTGCGGTAGATTTCTGTAATACTTTATACCAATATGTAAAAAATCTTGTAGGTAAAGCGGATGAAAAAGTAGAAAACTGGAGGAAGATTTGTGAATGGCTGGAGGACGCAGGATATAAAACTCAGCCATCTCCCGAACCTGAATCAGGCGATTGTTTATCCGCAAAAATTATAATAAAAAAAGCAAATGTCGTTCTTGATAAAAATCAAATCATAGTTGATATAAACCTGCGAATAGTCGCGTCCTCACCTTCAGAAATTCCCATTATAGAAAACTTCGATATCAATGGCAATGGTGCAAACTAACGAAAGTGCGATCGAACTGAGATGTTGCACCATTCTCAATTACTTGTTTATGAACAGGCATCTTGCCTGTTCCACAAGAAAATTCACTCTTTGTGGAACAGGCATCTTGCCTTTTCTTGAGAATGGTGCAAGATGTGCGATCGAACGCATCAACTTAATGTTAGACCCAATAGCAATAAGGGCGGGCAAGATGCCCACCCCACATACTAGATATCACTTGGATATCAGACTTAAATTTTCAATACCCCCAGGGGAATTCGAATCCCCGTCGCATCCGTGAAAGGGATGTGTCCTAGGCCTCTAGACGATGGGGGCGCGTCGTTGCGTTTGCTTGTGTTCCGCACCTTTATTACCTTAACTAATCTTTCCCAATCTGTCAACTACTTTGGGAAACTTTTTTTTCTAGTCGTCCCAAAGCACGTCACAGTAGGCTTTGAGGATACGAGCGCAATTGCCGATCGCCCCTATATGAGCAATTTCAAAGCCGTGGGTGTTCTGGGTGGGGAAAGCCAAACAAGCGGCGCGGGCTACGTGGCCGAACTTCATGGCGATCGAAGCATCGCTTCCAAAACCGCTAATTACCGCCAACTGCACCTCTACATCGGCTGCTGCTGCGGCTGCGCGCAATTGGGCGTTCAGTCCTTCATCGTAGACTCCGTAGCCGTCCTGAACCAGCAAAACCGGGTTTTCGCTGTCACGAATCGGGTATTCCGGCGCCAGAGGGCAAATTTCCAAAGCGATCAGCGCGTCCAACGGCTGGCGCTGCGTGAAATACAAAGCTCCGATCGCCCCAACCTCCTCCTTCGCCGACGCGACCAAATAAACATTCACCGCAGGCTCTTTCAAACATTCCGCCAGAGCCAGCAAAATCGCCACTGAAGCCTTGTTGTCCAGAGTGTAGCTCGCGATCCAGTCCTTCAACCGCAGCGGGCGCTTGCGGTGCTTTCCCACCACCATCCGCGTGCCCGGTCGAATTCCGGCCTCGGCTAATTCCTCGGCGGTACACTTAGTTTCAATCCAGGCATTTTCCCACTTTAAAGAAACATCTTCCTGCTGAGCTTTCTGAGGAGATTCGTGAGAAACATGGCGGGAACCGAAGCTGAGAATGCCGCTAATTGTTTGCTTGTCTCCGAGCAAATCCACCACGCCTTCGCCGTAAACCCAAGGAAATGCGCCGCCCAATCTGCGGACTTCCACCCGGCCACTCTCGCCTATTGTTTTAACTAGGGCGCCAATTTCGTCTTTGTGGGCGGTAATAGCGATCGACTTTTCGGGATTGCGGCCCTTAATTAGGGCGATCGCATTGTCCGCGCGATCGAGCCAAGCATTCACTCCCAGGGCGGCGAATTTTTCCATCAACCGCTGGTTAATTTCCGATTCCGCACCGCTGGGTGAGTGCAGCATTACTAATTCTTCGATTGTTTGGAATAGGCGATCAAACTCTAACATTTTTTATTTTCGTTTTTAGGAGCGAATTTTGACGACATATATTAAAGCACATTTACCTACTATTTCCCCGGCGGTACACTTAGGTTTAATTCAGGCATTTTCCCACTTGAAAGAAACATCTTCCTGCTGAGCTTTTTGAGGAGCGTAGGAATGAAGCAATTGGACGCAGCAAAGGGCGATTGAGTAACAAGATTCATGCGATCGCGTGGATGCGTTGGGCAATCCGTTGGGGTTTCACCGACACTTTTTCGCTAACAAATGCTAACAAACGTATAAGTTAAGAGAGTCTCTCAACAAAGGCGTGTCAACCAAT
>NZ_JAUBTL010000070.1:0-32850 GCF_036702475.1 Microcoleus sp. D2_18a_B4 | reverse complement strand
CCGGATGAGTGCGAAAGCCTCACGTCCGGTTCTTAGGGGAGGGGAGAGCGGTGACGCTCGAACCTTACCCGGCAACAGTCTTAAGGTCACTGAGACAGTGCTGCTAGCCTAACAAGCTCTTAAAACATTGGCGAAGCTAACTTTACTCCGAAAGGAGATTGAGGCAACCATACCTCACCGGAGGGGTAACCATACCCCTCCACCCCGCTGCATGTTTTAACTCAATGTAAAGCCGTCCTGGAAGGACGGGGTTTCTAACCCAGCAATTTCGATGAAACGGCGACAATTAATACGTTACGCACAGACGGGTTTGCTAGCAGCTTTAGCAACTGGTTTACCATCTGGATGGGAAAGCTATCAAGCTCAAACTGCTGATTCTTTGTCGGTTCAGTGGTTGGGGCACACTTGCTTCTTGTTCGCCGGAGGCGGTGCGAGGGTGCTGGTGAATCCTTTTCGCCCCCTGGGCTGTACCGCAGGCTATCGTTCTCCTAAAGTGCCAACAGATTTGATTCTGATTAGCAGTCGCTTGCTCGATGAAGGGGCGATCGACGGATTTGCGGGCAATCCCGGCCTTTTGTACGAACCGGGGGCTTACAGGTCTAACGGGCTGCGGATTCAAGGGATTCGGACGGAAAAAGACCGTGAGGGAGGAAGGCGATTTGGGGTCAATGTGGCCTGGCTGTGGCAGCAAGCGGGCGTTAAGATTTTACACTTGGGCGGAGTTGCTGGCCCGATCGGCATTGAAGAACAAATCTTGATCGGGCGGCCCGATGTAGTGCTGATTCCCGTGGGCGGAGGGCCGAAAGCTTACACTCCGGCGGAAGCGAAGCAAACTTTGCAACTTCTCAAACCAAAGATGGTGATTCCGACACATTTCAAAACCCAAGCCGCCGATGCTGCTGCGTGCGATTTGGTGCCGCTAGATGAATTCTTGGCGCTGATGGATGGTACGCCGGTGCGCCGATTGAATAATGACACGATTTCGATCAAATCTGCTGACTTACCCCAAACTGGTTCGGTGATTGAGGTTTTGAGTTACAGATTTAGCGGTTGATGCCCGATTTCTTAGGTTGCGTTATAGTAAGGAAGTTTTGTTCGATCGGGGATGCAAGAGAATTTTCTCTCTACCTTAGCCTCTGGCAACCTTGCTTTTTGTCGAGATTTGGCTAACATAACAATTCATGTTCACGGTTTTATCTCATAAGGAAATGCAAGCGAAATGAAAAATCAAAATTTACCTAGTTGGATGAAACAACTCACAGGTTTCGCAGGAGTAATCGGCGCTAGCGCGTTAATTGGTTTCCCGGCTTGGGCTCACATCACCTCCAACACCAAGGTTGCTAATGCAACTCAAACTCAACAAGTTGCAGGAAATGTGAAAACCGCTGCTTCACCGGCACCAACTGACGCTTCACAGGCACCAACTGGCGCTTCACCGGCACCAACTTCCGCTACTAAGGATATTGTTGCTATTGCATCTGGCGACGCTCAATTCAAGACACTGACGAAGGCTTTGGGATCTGCAGGTTTGGTTACAACTTTACAAGGAAAAGGCCCTTTCACTGTTTTTGCTCCGACTGACGCGGCATTTGCTGCTTTGCCAAAAGGAACTGTGGAGGATTTGCTCAAACCCGCAAACAAAGCCAAACTTACTAAGATTTTAACTTACCACGTTGTTCCTGGCTCGGTTTTATCTACTAGCCTGAAATCCGGCGATGTTAAAAGTGTTGAAGGCACCTCGCTGAATGTGGCAGTTAGCGCAGGCAAAGTTACTGTCAGCGGCGCTAATGTTGTGAAAGCTGATATCAAAGCTAGCAACGGCGTTATTCACGTAATTGACAAGGTATTGATGCCCCCTGCTCCAACAAGGTAGGACGAGCGTTTTTTGCATCAATTGATGTCAGATTCGGTTAAATGAATGCCAAGTAAGGACACAACAATGTTGTGTCCTTATTTGTAGGGCAGGCAATTCAGAATTAGAGCAGAAGGAAGAAGGAAGTTCGGCAACGGATTCTGTAACGGATGTAACGGATGTCAGGAAGAAGGAAGAAGCAATAAAATCAATCGTTTCAGCCATTAACAACGTCCTAACCGTCTTGGGGGTTGCTATAATATATAGCAATTTTTGCAGGAGTCGTAAATTTTTTCCCCCACCCCAACCCTCCCCTTATCAAGGGGAGGGAGTAAGAAGTTCACAAATGATTTAGGATTGCTATATATAAAGCTTTAGCTAGCTGCGGGTACTTACAAAAATGGCTGCCAACCCTTACCTTGATGGCCAAAATCGAAGATTTCGGGATGGAGAATTTCTGCTAAAATTTCTAACGAATCAACCAATCTCGGCCCCGGCCGATTAAAGTAAGAATTGCCGTCAGTTAGGTAAACTTTCCTCGTTTTTACTGCTTGCAAATTAGGCCATTCTGCGTATTTAGTTATCTGCATGGCTTCGCTGCGAGTGCGGGTTAAATCAAAACCGCAAGGCATGAAAATAATTACATCGGGATTAGCTTCTACTAGCGATTCCCATTTTAACCAAGGGGAATGTTCCCCGACAATTCCAAATAGCGAATTGCCTCCCGCCATTGCCACTAATTCGGGAATCCAGTTACCCGCAGCCATCAAAGGCTCAATCCACTCGATGCAAGCTACTTTGGGTTTAACGGTTAATGTTTTGGTTTTTAAGATAATAGCATCGATGCGGGATTGCAAAAGATCGATCGCACTTTTGCCATCTACGCCCAAAGCATCAGCAACTCGCTCAATATCCGTCCAGATTTCTGCTAGCAAATTCGGCTGCAAAGAAATAATTTCCGGCTTGCTATTTACCAGCGTGCTTACCGCTTGTTCAACCTCTGTTAGAGAACAAGCGCAGACTTCACATTGAGCTTGAGTAATAATGTGAGTCGGCTGCAATTTTTCCAAAGTATCTATTTCTACTTTATACACGCTGAGGGCATTTTGCAACAATTCTGTCACGCGGTTGTGAATTTCGCTGCTAGTTCCTTCGGGATTGAATTTAGGCTGAGTGCAAACAGGTAAATTTTGGATTTCTGGGGGATAGTCGCATTCGTGGGAACGGCCCACAATTGCATCGGTTAATCCTAAAAGTGCTACAATTTCGGTGGCACTGGGAATTAGAGAGACAATTCTTGGTTGGTTCATGGGTTTTCTGTTTTTTACAGATTTAGAAGCACAGGCTTTACAGATTTAGAAGCACAGGCTTTACAGATTTAGAAGCACAGGCTGGACGCCTGTGCCACAATAAAAGGGATTGTTAAATTTTTAATTTTTTTAAGTAGTGCAAATCTTGCCATGCTTGAATGAGATTACCTTGCATCAGAGCGGCTACACCGTTTAAAACTCTAATTTCCGGTAGGTTGGAGTTGAGAGATAGAGCAGGTTTTAAGGCTGTTTGAGCGGCTTTGGGATGCCAGCCGTACAGGTGTACGAAAGCGAGATAGGCGTAAGCGTAAGGGTTTTTTGAGTCGAGTTGAGTGACTTTTTCTAAGGCGGCGATCGCACTTTTGACATTCTGCTGCAATACTCGCGAAAATGCCAAAGCATAAGCCAATTCTAGATTATTTGGTTCCTGTTTCAACCGATATTCTAACGCTTGTTCCGCTTGCACGGTATAATCTTGAATTGGATCGTACTGATTGATGCGCCCAATCTGCTCGAACACGGGTTCTAAACCTGGCAATCCTTTGGGTAAATTAACCGCCATCGCCCGCAATTGAGTTACCAAATCTAACTCAGGCTTATCTGTATTATCCTCGTTCCCAGGCTCTGCCTGAGAACGCATATCCAGAGGCTCTGCCTCGATTTTAACATTAACTGCAGGCACATTAATCGGATAAGTTTCGCCGGTTTTACGATTTAGATAAGTAGCTTGGAGATTGTAAGTTCCCGGTGCAATATTAGCAGGAGGAAGCATCGCCGTGCGATCGACAACTCGAAACCCCACAGCAAATTTATCCGCTTCCAGCATCCCCGGATGCAAAGTCGCCTGGGCGATCGCGCGATCGTGTAAAATCCTGAAAGTCTGTCCCGGTGGAATATCGCCAGACTGCTGATTTTGCCACGTTACCAACACTAAACCAGACTGCAACTGCTGCCAAGGCCCAGACCAAGTATAAGTAACCGGCAGCGCGACTCCGGGAACTGCTTTTGCCGCGACAGTAACTAGATCTAATTGTACTTGCGATCGCGCTTCATTCAACGGCTGTATTTCGACAGGCTGCACTCGCTTGCGATAAAGATTTAAATTAGTATAATCTGGCAAAAGCCAAGTTTTTTCTAACTGAAATTTATCACCTTTTTCAATCGCGGTTACGGCTGCATTTTGAGCTTTTTTAATCCGTTCGCGAATCGAACCTTGCGGGCCACTTTTGGTGACGAACCAAGAGAGCGATCGCACATCTTGCGGCACTTGTTTTAAATTCGTTCCCACCTGCCGCCCGTAAACCTGAAAATTCGCCAAAGCACCGTAAAAATTCAAATTATGCTGGTTAATTTCCGGCGTCGAAGGCAACACGCCTAAAGTAGATTGTAAATAAGGTTCCCTATCAATAATTTCTGCAATTACCTCTCGGTGCGGCCACTCTTTTCCCAAGTAAGGATAGTTAGAATTGCCGGGACTGATAATTTGGACTAAGCTATGTCCAAAAGCACCTCCCAGCGGCCACATATGGAACAGCATCGCCAGAATTGCCAAGCCAATTGTACCCCAGCGAATTTGCCGTCCCCACCTAGAAGGCCACAGCGTTAAACAGTAGGCTAAGAAAATAGATAAAACTGGCAAATAAGGTATCACATATCGGTCGTCTTTGTTGATATTTAGAGAATTAATTAAATAAGCTCCTACCCAGAAAACAGCCAGCCAGCGACAGGAGTTGAGATGCAAGATTGACGAACTATCTTGCCGGCGACGCCAATAAAGTATCAATCCTACTAAGGGAATAAGTAACAAAGGCCAAGAAATGTGTTCGGGTAAGTGTTGACCGTAGTAAATCCAAGCATCGATCGTATTGATGCCCGGATCTCCTTCGGCGATCGCAGAATCCAGCGTTGCCCGTTTTCCCCCGGTCAAAATTAACAGCCAATTGGTTTTCGCCCAAGGCCCAAACACCGCCACCGACAGCAACAAAGCACCAGTTAATTGACCTAATCTCCCCCAAGCTTTTTGCCGCACAGCACCCACCGCCAACCACACAATCGGGGTAAATAGAAATAATACGGTAGTGTGTTTAACTAATATTGATAAACCGAGAGAAATTCCAAAGGCGATCGCCCAAAACCAAGACGATCTAGAAAGAGAAAAAAATTCTCCTTCTTCTCCATAATTCATCCGTGTATCCGCGCCAAAATCCGTGTCGTGCCTTCCTTCTTCCTTCTTCCTTATTTCTCCTTCTCCTCCATAATTCATCCGTGTATCCGTGTCAAAATCCGTGTCGTGCCTTCCTGATTCCTGCTTCCATATGGTCAAACAATAGAAAGCAAAAGTAATCGCAGCAGTGAGGGGATAGTCCAGCAAAAATTGCAAGCGGAACCGATATAGTCCCGGTAACAAAACGCAAATTGCAGCCGCCCACAAACCGACTTGCCTGTTAAATAATTGGACGCCCAGACTGTAGACTGAGGCGAGGAGAATTGCACTAAATAATAAATGAACGAGGGTTGCCCGATCGCCCCCAGTACCGAAAACCTGAAGAAACGGAACCGTTAAGATGTATGCCAAGGGCGGAATTTTCGTCGAAAGCAGCCAGAAGTTTGTCCACCACTCCCCGGAAAACCACTGAGGATGCTGCAACGCCTGCAAGTATTTCAGGGTGCTAGTCAGGTAGTCTGCTTGATCCCACGCCGGGACAGATCGATCGAGGGCAAACCAGAGGCGATCGCTAATTGCCCCCAGCAGCCAAATTATGCCCAGGACAAGCAGACTCTTGCCCTCGCTGTCCCGATGTTGCTGTGCCATTGCGATTCTTGGATTTTAGGTTGCAGCTTTTAGCTTACAGGCCGGCGGTTCCGGGCGATCGAAAATTAATTTGAAAAAGTGCTTGCTAAATTCTGTATGTGTCTGCTAAGATAGTAAAGCGCGAAAAAACAAGCCGGGATAGCTCAGTTGGTAGAGCAGTGGACTGAAAATCCACGTGTCACGAGTTCAAGTCTCGTTCCTGGCATCGCAAAGCCCTCAGAAAGTTGAGGGTTTTTTTTTATATAAACTTGAGCCAACAAAATAATCACCAATGGCATTCAAGTCTCGGCTTGCTGTGGGAGAGACAAAGCATCGGTTCATCCCTGAACCTCTCGTGCCTTGCGAAACTTTTCCTGCAATTGCTCGATGGCAGTCTCTAAGGGGATTCCCTCACCTCGCGATAGTTCCGCCTCCGCTTCCTCCACCGAAGAGCGCACCTCCTCCACCCACTCCCAATAATTCTGGCGTGTTTGAGTCAAAGTCTGCAGGGCTTTTGTAATCACCTCTTCCGGCGAGCTAAACTGCCGCGCGTGCTAATTGCGCTTCGATCAATTTCACCTGCTCAGGACTCAAAGTAATATTCATAAAAATCTCCGGGAGTCTCGCTGACACAAATCCCTTTTCTAAGAATAGCGCTACTTTCTGGGCAGCGCGATCGTCCATAAAAATTGCTGCACAGTGCCGAATGGGCCAAGTTGATTGAAACTTTTTTTAAATAAACACTGGTACTCGTTATCCTGTTGAAGGGGCTCTGTGCTCTGTGGGAATCCTACAACTACGCGCGTGCGAAGCTATCCCGAACGCGCGTGCGGGCCCGTTGCGGTAGGGAATCGCCCCAGACAATCCCTTATCCCCTACAATAAACAAGCAATTATTATATTTTGAGTTATCCTGTGAGTCCTACTGCCGAAGTCAGCAATACCCTAAATGCGGGCGCTCTACCAACCGTTACCGCTACCGCAGCCCGTCGCGCTGTTTTTCCCTTCACTGCAATTGTTGGCCAGGAGGAGATGAAACTGGCGCTGCTGTTGAATGTCATCGATCCCAAAATTGGCGGGGTGATGATTATGGGCGATCGAGGTACTGGTAAATCTACCACAATCCGCGCCCTCACTGATTTGCTGCCGGAAATTGAGGTGGTGGCTGACGATCCTTTTAACAGTCATCCCACTGATCCAGATTTGATGAGCGATGAGGTGCGCGATCGCACTTTATCTCAAACTGACATTAAAATCGCCCGCAAAAAAGTCCAAATGGTAGATTTACCTTTGGGCGCGACCGAAGACAGAGTTTGCGGTACGATCGACATCGAGAAAGCTTTGTCGGAAGGTGTTAAAGCTTTTGAACCAGGGCTTTTAGCTAAAGCTAACCGCGGCATTCTGTACGTTGATGAAGTCAATTTGCTCGACGATCATTTAGTCGATGTTTTGCTCGACTCCGCCGCCAGCGGTTGGAATACTGTTGAAAGAGAAGGCATTTCGATCCGCCACCCGGCTAAGTTTATTTTAATTGGTTCCGGGAATCCAGAAGAAGGAGAATTGCGGCCGCAGTTGCTCGACAGATTCGGGATGCACGCAGAAATTCGGACTGTAAAAGACCCGAATTTAAGAGTGGAAATTGTCGAACAGCGATCTAGTTTTGACCAAAATCCGGCGGAGTTTCTCGCGAAATATCAGCACGAACAAGATGATATGCAGCAGAAGTTGGTGGAAGCTCAGGAAAGGTTGAAATCGGTAACTATCGATCGAGAGTTGCGGGTAAAAATCTCCCAAGTTTGCGCGGAATTGGACGTAGACGGGCTGCGGGGCGATTTGGTGACGAATCGGGCTGCGAAAGCTTTCACGGCTTTGGAATGTCGCACAGAGGTGACTGTAGACGATATTCGCCGGGTGATGACTCTGTGTTTGCGGCACCGGTTGCGGAAAGACCCGCTAGAATCAATAGATTCGGGGTATAAAGTGACTAAAGTGTTCGATCGGGTATTCGGCCTAGAAACAACTGAGGGGTAATTGGTAATTGGTAATTGGAAATGGGTAATTGGTGGTGATGAAACCTTCCCAAATTTTCATACCTAATTCCCCATTTCCAATTACTAATTCTGGCAATGGAAAAACGAATTTTAGGATTAGATCCGGGCTTAGCAAATCTTGGCTACGGGGCAATTAGTTGTCAAATTGTCCCTGGCAAACAAGATAAAAACAGCGTTTCCATGATTGATTGCGGCGTCATACAAACCACGCCAAAACAGGAAATGGGGCAGCGTTTGAAAACAATTTACGACGATTTGCACGAGGTAATTGAACAGATTAAACCTGATATAGCAATTGCCGAAAAACTGTTCTTTTACAAGATGGGAAATACCATACTTGTAGCCCAAGCGCGGGGCGTTTTGACCCTAGTATTGGCGCAGTGTGGAGTGCCGCTGTTCGAGTTTACGCCGGCTCAAATTAAGCAAGCTTTGACGGGCCGCGGTAATGCGGATAAATCCGAAGTGCAAGAGGCCGTGGCGCGGGAGTTGGATTTGGGTTATATTCCGAAACCCGACGATGCGGCGGATGCTTTGGCGGTGGCTTTGACTGGTTGGTACGATGATGATATTTGTCCGAAGAAAATAGAGTTGGAAACAGGAAAAATTTGATGCAATATCAAATCATCGGCAAATTAAGAACAAATCCGGGCAAGACATCTTCTCCCGATAAACTCACAGGAAATTGTACAATCTCTACTTCGCGAGAATGGCGATAAATCTCGACTTTTTCGTCGAGAGGATTAATTAACCAACCCAAGCGTAAACCGCTGTTTAGATACTCCTGCATTTTCTCCTGAAGCGGCAGCAGGGGGTCTGGGCGCGATCGCAATTCAATGGCAAAATCAGGACAAATGGGCGGAAATTTCTCTTGTTCTTCTGCTGTTAAAGCAGACCATCTTTCTAAGCTAACCCAAGCGGCGTCTGGAGCTCGATAGCCATTATTAGGCAAGCGAAAAATTGTAGAAGAACTAAACACTCTCCCTAGCTGCGTTTTACGGTTCCACAAGCCCAAATCTGTAATTAAATAGGCTTCTCGATTGCCGCTGACTCCGCCTACGGGTGACATAATAATGATTTCTCCTTTAGGTGTCCGTTCAAATTGCCAATCTCGATTCATCTGGCATAAACGGTAAAACTGTTCGTCTGTTAGTTCGACAGTATCTAAGTTTAAAGTAACGGTTGTCATTTTTCCTAACTCCCTAGAAATATGAGTCCTACTAACCTATTTGAGCGCCGCTTTTTGTCAATTTTAATATCACTCCTCATAGCCCAGACTTAAGCTTTAATACGAGGGCTTAAGCCCGATCCCGACTATTGCGAAGTGTAAAATATTAGTTGAATATGTAATTAAGTTCGATCGCCCAATCCCAACCCAAAACACAAAAATGCTATAATAGCAACTTTAACTCCTAAACTTATCTCGCCAACAGAGAACCCAGGAAAATAATATGGTGATTATTACCTCACAACAAATTGCCCAATTTCGCTCGCAATTAGCCGAATATCCCGAAGCCCTCAAAGCCCTAGACGCCATCGAAGATTGCGAAGGTAACATCGAAGATGCAGCGATATCTCTAGCAATTCAAGCCGGACAAGAACCGAATATCTCAGAAAATTGGTTAGACGGATTGGCCAAAAGATGCCGCGTTGCTATCTGCAAATCTGAGGTTAAAGAAGAGTTGACAAACGGACAATTGAATGCTGCATTTAGAGATTTAGTTGCAGCCAAAATTTGCCCTGATATTTTGGTAACGTCGGTGATTATTTATGTATTTAAAACTGGGGTGAATGAGTTTTGTGAACCTCTAGAATATAAACTGTAAAGCCATCGCTGCATTGAAAAATTAGGTGAAGCGAAGCTATCGCCAAGGGTAGGGAATCGCCTTCATTTCTCAAAACATGATACAACGAGGCGATCCTCTTCGAGGGCTTCGCTAACGCACTTTTTCTCTACCCCTGTGCACTACTGTACCCAGCCGCCATCAAATCCGGCGACAAACCCAAAGATTTCCCCAGCAAACGAGCAAGTTGCACTAAAAAATTAGCAGTATCTTCGTCACCTGCGCGGGCCATTGAAGCCGATATCTGGATTAGCATTTGCACAAATCCCGCATCAATTAAATCGGAACAGGAACTCAAAACCTCTGGTTCTTGGCCGTTGGGACAGGTAAGCACTCGCTCGATTAAGTTCAAATAAGCCTCTTGGCGTTCTGGATTCATTTTGGGAGTATCTGTACAGTAAATAATTTATTATTACGCTTAACTGATTCCTGTCAATCAGGCGATCGAATATGCGATCCCCGTCTTTCCTCTAGAAACTCCATTCAGTCAGGAATAGACACAACTTTAAAGAAAATCTTAAGTTTCTCAATGCTAGTTTAGTCGAGGTAAGGTGCGCCGAAGAACACCCTACTATTCAAGGGAATTAGGAATATAAAAAATGAAAATAGGAATATTTTTAGGAAATCTAGGAAACCCCGCCATCTACTATCCCAAACTAGCCCAAATCACCGGCGGAGTCACAGCCAGTATTTTTCTGTGCCAATTATTGCAATGGCAAGCAGAACATTCCTACTCCGGCGAATGGGTGAAAACTAACGGCGCAGAAATAGAAAAAGCCACGGGTTTAAATCAGGAAGAACAGGAATTAGCGATACAGCAGCTCAAAGTGCGATCGCTCCTGAAAGAAAAATTAACAAATCCCAACACCGACACCCTAGAACTCTGGGCGGACATTGACGCTTTCGAGGAAAAACTCAATAACTTTTGGACATCCAATCCTGCGGGAATTATACCACAGACAAGCCGCGAAAGCAACAATCGCCCTGTAGAAATATTCCCCGAAACATCACGCCCAAATCATGTAGTTAAAACCGACAAATATTTTGGGCAACCCCGCCAGCAAATAGCCGTTGCTGTCACCCCGAATTACCGATTTAGCGGCCCTTGGAACTCCCAAGAAGAATTGCACAAGTTTCAGCGATCTTTAGAAGCATATGCTCAAGAGCATAATTTAGGATTCGGCAATCCTTCTGGATGGGCATTTAAAATTATTGACAGCATGACAAAAGGCTTAACCTCGACTTTTTGGGAGGAATTTATCGCCGGAATTCCTTTAGGAGAAAGTCAGAAAGTCCAGCGGGATTGGGAAATCGAGCCGGAAGTGCCTTATCCTGCTTTTGAAGAGGAGCGAATTCAGTATTACGTCCACAAAGGAGAACCGCTAGAAGCCGCAGTCTCTAAAGCCCGTGCTGACTTGAGAAACCCGGTTTTGGGCAAAGATTTGTGGGAGGGTTTTTTGCGAAAGTGCGATCGCCTTGCCGACGATGCACTCAAAGCAAAACAGCAGGGCGTTGACACACCATATCTGCCGTCTTCCTTCAACGAAAAACCGCAAATCACCAAGGATAGCGTTATGCGGAAGTTAGGGGCGATCGCGCCTCAATCGGCCTTAAATCACTCCACATCTGAAACAATTGCTGAACCGCCAAAAAACGAACAAAAAGAGCTGCCAACAGTCGGCGAAATCCCCAGTATTTCCTCTTTGCAAAAAGCTTACCAAACTCCTCTCGGTCGAAGTATTGTTGAAAAACAAATCGCTGCAAACCCAGAATGGGGGTACGAAATAGTTGACGGTGAAATAGTCGAATCAATCCCTTTTTAATGAGGCTGATATGAAACGAGTTAGCGATATTAATCCGCTGGGAGAAGAGCGACCAAATCCTTCTGAGGAAGAGAGAGAAAAACTGCGACGGGAAAGGTGGCAGCGAGAAAGAGATGCAGGATATCAAAAGTTAGTTGAACTCTGCAATTTGGGCGAATATGACATGGCCCAGCAGTTGGCAAATCGCAACTCTAATTGGGGTTATGAAATAGTTGATGGAATTGTGATGGAAAGGATAGATTAGGTTCGCAGTTATCCCCTTTGTCACTTTCATGGGCGGGCAAGATGCCCGCCCCACAAAAAATTTAATATGTCGTGGAACAGGCATCTTGCCTGTTCCTAAGAATAGGGGCCTGCTCTCCGGCATACCCCACAAGAAACTTAATATGTCGTGGAACAGGCATCTTGCCTGTTCCTAAGAATGGTACAAATTGACTCTCACAATCTCTATGTTATAATTATCACTAAAACTTAAATCCCTATCAAAATATGACAACAACTATTAACGCCAAAAATATAACTCTCGGTGAAGTAAGTCAATTTTTGAAATTCCAAGAGCAGCTTAATAATGACACGTACACAAATTTTTTATCCTTAGAATCCTTAACAGAGATAGAACAGTTAGAACTCGCCCAAATCCGCAACGATTTTCGCGAATACCTCTCAGTGGAAAGAGTCTCTGAAGGACTGGTACAGGCTTTAACTACGTTTCCCTTAATGCGATTGGCTGGCTTCTACCGCCGCCCAATCAAGATGAGTCTAGAACAAGACATTGCTAACATAACTATAGAAGATGAAGACACAACGATTACAGGCAGATTAGACATTTTAGCAATCAATAAAGAGAAACAAATTGCCGCTGATATACCATTTTGGATTTTAGTAGTAGAATCTAAAAATAGTCTAATTGCTCCCCGCGCAGGTTTGCCCCAACTCCTAACTTACGCCTATAAAAGTTTAGAATATCAAGAGTCTGTTTGGGGGCTGGCAACTAGCGGAGAGTTTTATCAGTTCGTCAATATCCGCAGAGGAAATCCCCCAACCTATCAGCTAATGCCATTTTTGACTTTGATGGAAGCCGAACCTTCAATTTTGTTGCTGCAAGTGTTAAAAGCTATTTGCAAACTATAAAAAAAGAGGCAGAGAAAATTCCCCGCCTCCAATCTGCAATGACTGTTAACCTAAAAGTTAGATTAGCCAGCCAATACTTTTTAGTAGCCTCTGGTGTTAGGCTTGTGGACGATGAAGCTGAGCACTTGGCATTGCTTCACGTTGTCAAAACCCATGACGCGGATGTAGCAGCTAGGATTTTCTTGACGGCAAGCTTGAACTTCAGCCATGATTTCTTGGACGCTGCGAGCACCAAACAAAGGCAACTTCCACAAAGTCCAGTAGCGCATTTCAGCAGCAGAGGTTTCGTTGAATTCTACGCCGGGAATGTAGCCTTGATCCAGGATGTACTGGAGTTGCTTGGCAATTTGCGCGTCTGTCAGCGGGGGCAAATAGGACAGAGTTTCGTAACGACGCTCTTTAGGTAAAGTCTTCATTTTTGTATCTCTAAGGTGTGTGTTCGATCGCACTTGTCGATCGATTAACTCGACAAATTATCCAGATTCGGTTCAGAATCTATTGATGTTTCAGGATTACTGCTAGAAACAGACCAATTAAGTTGCGTAGTTCGCTCTAAATGCTGGCGTCTGTGTTCCATATTCGCCTGTTGAATGCCAGTACAAACCATTTCTGGCAAATATTCTGTCACATCGTGAGCCAGATACTCTCGCACAGTCATGATCCGAAAGCCTAAATCTTGATTTTCCAAAAGCAACTCTTGAATATAAGCTTCTCCATCTTGGATTTTGCCCTTAGTGGAAAACTCATTCAACCAGATTGCCAGAGGAGGATTGGTTTCGCTCAACTGAGCTACCACCATCCGCACGGATTGATAGGTTAGGTAACTTGCCAGCACCTTAGCGGTGTCTTTCGCAACTTGTTTGAGATCCATTTTGACCCCAGCCCCCTCAAATTTTAGATTTTGGATTTTAGATTTTGGATGCAAACTTACTTGTAAATCTTCTTCAAAGATAAAGACTCCACAGCAAGTTTGCTACCTAAAACCTAAAATCTCAAACCAAAAATCCTTAAAGGGTATCCATTGCCTCGAACTCAAACTTGATTTCTTTCCAGAGTTCGCAAGCAACAGCCAGTTCAGGAGACCATTTGCAAGCTTCGCGAATTACGTCGCCGCCTTCGCGCATCAAGTTGCGGCCTTCGTTACGAGCTTGGACGCAAGCTTCCAAAGCAACGCGGTTAGCAGTTGCACCAGGTGCGTTACCCCAAGGGTGGCCCAAGGTGCCGCCGCCGAACTGCAAGCAGGAGTCGTCGCCGAAGATTTCCACCAAAGCCGGCATGTGCCAGATGTGGATACCACCAGAAGCAACCGGCATGACACCGGGCATGGAGGCCCAATCTTGGGTGAAGTAAATACCGCGGCTGCGGTCTTCTTCGATGTGGTCTTCGCGCATCAAGTCTACGAAGCCCATCGTGATGCCTTTTTCGCCTTCGAGTTTACCCACAACTGTACCGGAGTGCAGGTGGTCGCCGCCGGACATCCGCAAGCACTTGGCAAGCACGCGGAAGTGGATACCGTGGTTTTTCTGACGGTCAATCACGGCGTGCATAGCGCGGTGAATGTGCAGCAAGATACCGTTGCGGCGGCACCATTTGGCCAAGGTGGTGTTAGCAGTGAAACCACCGGTCAGGTAGTCGTGCATGATGATGGGGGTTTTGATTTCCTTAGCGAACTCAGCCCGCTCCATCATTTCTTCGCAGGTGGGGGCGGTTACGTTGAGGTAGTGGCCCTTGACTTCGCCGGTTTCTGCTTGAGCTTTTTCAATAGCTTCTTGAACGAACAAGAAACGATCGCGCCAACGCATGAACGGTTGCGAGTTGATGTTTTCGTCGTCTTTGGTGAAGTCCAAACCGCCGCGCAGAACTTCGTAAACGGCACGACCGTAGTTCTTAGCAGACAGACCCAATTTGGGTTTAATTGTACAGCCCAGCAAAGGACGACCGTACTTGTTCAATTTGTCCCGCTCAACGGTAATACCGTGAGGAGGGCCTTGGAAGGTTTTCAGGTAAGCAATGGGAATCCGCAAGTCTTCCAAACGCAGAGCGCGCAAAGCTTTGAAACCGAACACGTTACCGACCAAAGATGTCAGCAAGTTGGTGACGGAACCTTCTTCAAACAAATCCAAAGGATAAGCAATGAAGCAGATGTATTGGTTGTCTTCACCGGGAACTGGTTCGATGTCGTAGCAGCGACCTTTGTAGCGGTCGAGGTCGGTCAGGAGGTCAGTCCAAACAGTCGTCCATGTACCTGTAGAAGATTCAGCAGCCACAGCAGCGCCTGCTTCTTCTGGGGGAACTCCCGGCTGCGGTGTGACGCGGAAGGCAGCCAAAATATCTGTATCTTTCGGCGTGTAGTCCGGCGTGTAATACGTTAGTTTATAGTCTTGAACTCCGGCTTTATACCCAGCCTTTGATTGAGTTTGGGTTTGCGCGTAAGCCATATCTCGCTTCCTAGTATTCGCTTAATTTTTTTGCCCGATCGCAGGCTGTTAAAAATATATCAACAAAGTGGCACTCTCAAATTTTAATATTCTTTTAATCATCATAAGTATTGTTTATTTTGCTTTACATTAGGCAAATATTTGTAACATATCTTATGAAATGCCTGTGGCGAAGGATGCAGGAGGAAAGGCTGGGGATCGCAGAGCGGGGGGGAATTTCGATCGAGCGAAAGATATGGTGCAGCAAGCCGAACAGCGGATCAATACGGTTTATGTAAAGAATTTAATACTGAAAAATCAGAATTGGTAATGGGTAATGGGGCAGAGGGAAGTAGTTAGAAATACCTAAAGTTGTGGTTGGGAGTTAAGATCGATCTCAACTGCCATTCAGTATGTAGCAATCTAAAATCCAAAATCTAAAATCTAAAATCCCGTGAATCTGAGACCGCTAACTCAAAAATCCACAGGATACCACATAATATGGACAGGGCTTGTGCAGCAAGAGCAAGCTTGTTTCTCAAACCAAATCCGTCGTTACAGCAATTTAACCTCGCTGAAAACCTGGTTTCTGCCTTAGCTGCGCGTAAGTCTAGTATGGATATTTAGTCCCATTTTTACTCTGGTTGTGCCTCACCCCCCTTCAAAAGCCGTCCACTGCATCAATCCAGATTGCCCAAGGCCCTACCCTCAGACTTGGGGCAACAATTTTTGTCATAGTTGCGGGGCTCCGCTGCAGCTAAAAAATCGCTATGTGCCTCTAGAAAGCCTCGCTTCCGGGGGTTTTGCAGCGATTTTCACAGTTTGGGACAAAGAAACTCAAACCGAGCGCGTTTTGAAAGTGTTGCTCGAAACGGCCCCGAAAGCGCTGAAACTGTTCGAGCAAGAAGCTGAAGTTTTGGCAGGTTTGCAGCACCCAGGCGTCCCTAGAGTCGATCGTGAGGGTTATTTTCACGTCCAAACGCAAAATTTTGCAGGCGGGGAGGGAAATCCTGCGGCGAAGCGGCTGCCTTGTTTGGTAATGGAAAAGATTCACGGCAAAACTTTAGAAGAAGTTCTCGACGAGCACCCTCAAGGATGTCCGCAGGAATGGGTGTTTAGTTGGCTGAGTCAAGCTGTGGAAATTTTAGAGGAGTTGCACAGGAGTCAGATTATTCACCGTGACATTAAACCCTCAAATTTGATGCTGCGAGACCCGGAATCGCCCCAAGTTTTGCTAAGCAAGGGTTTAGGCGGACTGCAATTGGTGGCGATCGACTTTGGGGGAGTTAAACAAATGGGCGGTGTCGAATCCGGGGGGAAAGATTCTCCGAGTTCGACGCGGTTGATTTCGCCTGGGTACAGTCCGCCGGAACAAATTGTGGGCGGCGGTGTGGTGCCGGCGACGGATTTTTATGCGCTGGGGCGGACTTGCATTCATTTGCTGACGGGGAAGTATCCGGCGGAAATTGAAGATCCGATGACGGGGGAATTGCGGTGGCGCCACATTGTATCTGTGAGTCCGCCTTTTGCGAATTTGTTGGACGATATGGTGCGATCGAATGTGCGGGAACGTCCGGCGACGGCTGGGGATGTTCGGGCGCGTTTGCAGGAGATTTATGCTAGGAGTAAGGGCAAAATCGCGATCGCCCCAATGGGTCAAGCTATTGTAGAATTCTGTCGGCAAGTAGTGGTGACGGGGGCGCAAAAAACGGGAAGTTTGATGGTTGTGCTGTTCGGCGCGATCGCCCAAATCGTGGTAGCTTCTCTGGATACTGGCTGGGAAATGGTGCTGGGTGCCGTTGGTGGAAGTGCGGGGGCGATCGGCGGTTTGGTTTTGGGTTATGCTTCGCCTATTGGCCCGGAAATTGCCAGTTTTCTGAATGAAGGTTTGCAGCAATTAATTCCTAACATGACTTTCGCTGTCGGGCCGGAAGTGCTGCTGTTTGGGTTTGCGGGGTTCGGAACTGCGATCGGTTTGACTGATGCGGGGAGTTTTCGCCAGCAAAAACAGTATTGGCTGTCTGGATTGATGGGAGCTCAGGGCTATTTGTTGGCGGGTTTGTGCTGGATGGAAGCAACAGCTTCTAGTGGTGTGCAGGGGGTTATTTTGGGAGCTTTTGCGATCGCCTCTATGACTGTGGGAATGGGTTTGCGGAGCCATCAATTAGTTCACGCTTTGGTAGTGGCTGTTTTCTCTACGGGAATGTTTCTGTTGCTGAATGCGTGGAACATTTTTCCGGGGAGTTTCTTTGGGATTTTGTCACTGTCTAACGTTACCTTCGGCTGGCTGCAAGTTTGGGGCTCGATTGTGTTTTTTGGTTTGTTGGGAAGTGCGATCGGGCTTTGTTTGGGAGTCAGTCATTATTTAGTTGTGCCCGTGCTCAGGTGGTTGGGTTGGAAGTAGGAATTAACACCAAATCACTATGCTAATCGAGTGGTTATCAATTAAGTCTGTCTCAAGATTTTCAATGGTTGGTGCTCTGGCGATCGCCCTTGTCCTCAGCAGCCCCAATCTAGCCAAAGCCGAATCGCGAGAACAAGCCGTCGATCGATTGACCGATTTCTTATTCTACAGGGTTAATCCTCAGTTAAACAATCGCAAACTCCAAGCGGGCGATCGCGAATATAGCAATCAATGGCGGAGATTGCGCGAAGCGATCGATCCACGAGTTAAGTCGGTACAAGAAGTCTGTTTTAGGCCAGCCCCAGAAGAGACAGGATGGGAATTCACGACAATTAACGGCGAAACCTACGAGCAAACCTACGATTTACTTGCAGATACAATTTTTTATAGCCGCCATCCTCAACGAACCGGACAGCAAATTCCCAAAAGCGATCGAATCGGCATTAGTGAATGGTCAGCAATTCGACGCGAAATGTTTATTTCTAATTGTGGACTGTGAGACTCGATCGCCTTACAGCGCAGCATTTATCGAAGATAACTCCTAGAGTAGAGGTCATCTCTACACAACTCTGTAAAAAGAAAGGTTTTAAACCGATGAGTATGAAAAATTGGATATGCGATCGCACTCTTATTACAACCATAATTATTGCACCATTGATGGGACTAATCGCCATTGGATATACAAGTTTGGCGGATGCTGCCACACAGCAACAACTTCCCAGCATAAATAGTGCAAACATCGATACAACAACTAAAAAAAATTACCTAAATAATCCACCAGAAAATTCAACTATCGAGGCTTTAAATAAAAAAGTTCAAGTCAGCCTTGAAAATTCTGTAAATGCCCCAAAAAAAATACCTCTTCAACAAGGTATGCCATACAAAGAGGCGCGCCAAATCCTGATTCAACAACGGTGGCAGCCAAACTTACAGGGTCAACCTAACCTCAGAGATCATTCGGTTAAAGAGCTATTTGATTTAGGATATAAAGAGATTAAGGATTGTTCTGGTACAGGAGAGGGGCCTTGTCGTTTTGAGTTTATCAATCAACAAGGAGAACTGCTAGTTATAGTCGCTACGACAAGAGGTTCTGAAAATACAAAACGTTTTGTGAGGAATTGGTGGATTGAGAAAAAGACAGATAGCCCTCAACAAAAATCGTCATCAAACATAATTGAAGAAGGTCGTTATTGGTTGGGAGGTACGGATCAGGGTTTAGAGGTTAAGGGAAAACAATATCGATATTATGACGAGTCTAATATCGAGCGACAGTGGCAACCTCTCTGTGAGCTACAATATATCAAAAAAGGCGTTGTGTTTGATGGGAGAAATTATTGGTGTTTATCTACTCTAGCACCGAAAACGGGAGGTATTTCTTGTTCTAAAGATGGATGGAAATAAAAGATATCTCACCAGCTATATCGGGGAAATGGATAATTATTATAGGGTTTAATCGTGGTAATTAAATCACTTTTAATTAAGTCAAAATCGAACTTTTTAGGGGTGTGTGCGTTAGCTATAGCCCTCGTACTCGCTGGTTCCAATCAAGAATGGCAGAATCTTCGTAATTCAATAATTAGAGAGCATTTTTGCTATTAACTTGCCATATTTGTCAATCCAATTTCAACAATAAAGAACAACAGCGCTTTTAGTTACAAATATTGTTAAAATGTTAAAGAGGCAGCCTAGATTGTAGATAATTTAGTCAAAAAGCAACGAAAACATTCTCTAGGAACACAAAAGGATAAAAAAATGGGCCGAGTCACCGCAACAATAACCGTCACCAATCACATCGATGAAATTCTGGGAGAAAGAGGGTTCATCCCCGCAGAGCAAATACGCTCTATCACCATCGATAACGTCTTAGTCGATACAGGCGCAACTCGACTCTGCTTACCAGCAGATATTATCAGTCAGTTGGGTTTGCCAATGCTAGGTGAAATCGACGGACATACGGCAATAGGAACCAGAAAATTTCGTCTGTTCAAAGATGTCACTCTTGCCGTAGCTGGACGAGAAGGCAGGTATGATTGTGTAGAAATTCCCGCAGGAGAAGAACCTTTACTCGGCTTAATTCCCCTCGAAGATTTGGGTTTAGAACCGGACTTGAAAAATCAGCGGTTGATTGTTTGGCCGGCTGAGGGAAACCAAAGTTATATTCGGGTGTAAAATCCAGATAATGTCCATCTCTTTAGTCCGCGCAGGCGGACTTGGTTTGACAAGAAGCGGTTTCCAACCGCCGAATTATTTAAATATCTAATTATCTAAGAGTCAACGAAAATGTCAGTCACTACTCATCAATTAATTCAGTGGAAACAACAAGGGCGGTCAATTGTTGCCCTGACAGCTTATGATTATGCGATCGCCCAACTCATCGATCAAGCAGGCGTAGATATCATCCTAGTCGGCGATTCCCTCGCCATGACAGTCTTAGGCTACGACACAACCCTACCCATAACCCTCGATGAAATGCTGCACCACGCTAAAGCTGTGCGCCGTGGAGTTAAACAAGGATTAATTGTGGTCGATTTGCCGTTTTTGACTTACCAAGAAAGTCCCCAGCAAGCCATGCACTCTGCCGGGAGAGCTTTGAAAGAAACAGGGGCTCAAGCTGTAAAATTGGAAGGTGGATATCCAGCAATGGCCGCCACAGTTTCGCAGCTAACATCCGCCGGAATTCCGGTGATGGGACACGTCGGTTTAACTCCGCAGTCGGTACACCAAATCGGTTATAAAAAACAAGGAAAAACGGCCCAAGCAGCCGATCGCATCATAGCAGAGTCGATCGCGCTTCAAGAAGCCGGTGCCTTTGCGATCGTCTTAGAACACATTCCCGCAGACTTAGCCGCTCAAATTACCCAAAAATTAACTATTCCCACCATTGGTATCGGCGCCGGGCCGCACTGCGACGGTCAAGTTTTAGTTACTTCCGATTTATTGGGACTTTCCGAAAAACAGCCGCCTTTTGCGAAAGCTTACGCCAATTTGCGAGAAACAATTACCCAAGCTGTGAAAGATTATTCCCTTGAAGTGAGAGAAGGCAAATTTCCCGAATAGCTTCGTAGTGAGGGCTTGAACCCTTAAAAATCAGGACTAAAATCCTCACTACAAACCTAATTTACACTTTCGGCTGGCCCTCTTCCTCTTTATCCTTCTCAACAGCTTCATCCTCAGATTGACCGATGCCATCCTTAAAACTCCGCAGCGTTTTCCCCAAAGCATTTCCCAACTCAGGAATCTTCTTGGGCCCGAAAATTAGTATGGCAACCACCGCAACAATGCCCATTTCGGGCAATCCCAGACCAAACATACAAAAACTCCTGTAAAACTTGCTCGATCGTAAGTCAATCTACTGATATTGTTAAAGTATCTACCTTTTTTCCTGCATCTTGCAACAGTAGAATCAAGTTTTATTAAGCTATCGCACGATAAATAAGAATGTTAGAAACATCCCAGCCTTCTCTGCGCGAGCAACAACACCATCTCATCCGCGATTTAGCAGACCGGATGGAAGCAGTATGGCACCGCTATCTCGACCTCGATCCCTACCACCTGCCCGCTGAGTTGGGATACGTAGAAGGCCGCTTGGAAGGAGAAAAACTGATCATTGAAAACCGCTGCTATCAAACGCCCCAGTTCCGCAAAATACACCTCGAACTCGCTAAAGTCGGGCCCTTGCTTGACATTCTGCACTGCGTGATGTTTCCCAGACCGAATTATGCTTTGCCGATGTTCGGTACGGATATCGTAGCAGGCAAAGGCCAAGTTAGCGCCGCGATCGCAGACCTTTCTCCCCTCAATCGAGATCGAACTTTGTCGGAACCCTACCGAACCCAACTGGGAATTTTGCCGCTAAAGCAATTTTCTTCTCCCCGCCAAATTCCCGAATGGGGGGATATTTTCTCAGAATTTTGTCTGTTTGTGCGGCCAGAGTCGATCGAAGAAAACAGTCGGTTTTTGGATATTGTTGAATCCTACGTTGAAATTCACTGCAAACACGCAGTCGCTTCCGAACCAGTCTCTGCCGCCGAAGCATCGGAAATTCTCGACGCTCAAATTTACTACTGCACCCAGCAGCAGCAAAACGACAAAACCCGCCGCGTACTCGAAAAAGCTTTCGGTCAAGATTGGGCAGAACATTACATGACCGAGGTGCTTTTTGATATCCCTAAATAGCTGAAAATTGTTTACAATACTTTACAGTAGGGGGAAAAAACTTAATCAGGAAATCACCTACTTTATAAGTAATGGTAAAGGAATCACGGATCAAGGATAAATCATTTTTAAAACCCCCAGGGCGAGGAATCATCGGTTTAGCGATCGCCGCCACTGTCATTACCACAGGAGTTGGTTTTTGGCAAGTATCTCAAATTAGAAAAGCCGAAGAGTTAAAGGCGGCTGCTGCAACGGCTGCTGCAACTCCCGCCTCCACCCGCACCAGCGTCACAGCTTTGGGTAGGTTGACTCCGCAGGGGGAAGTTATCAAATTGTCCGCCCCTTCGGCGTCGGAGGGAGCAAGAATTGAACTGTTGCAGGTGGAAGAGGGCGATCGAGTCAGTCAAGGACAAATCATAGCAGTTCTCGATACGCGCGATCGGCTCCAAGCAATCCTCCAACAAGCCGACAAAGAAGTCAAAGTCAAACAAGCAGAATTAGCGAAAATTCAAGCAGGCGCAAAAACAGGCGTTGTCGGCGCCGGGAAAGCAGAAGTTGCCAAGTTTCAAGTTCAACGTCAAAGAGAAACCGAAGGCGAAGCAGCGAATGTCGCCCGCTTAGAAGCTCAACTGCGAAGAGAAACCGAAGCTGAACAAGCTAACGTCGCCAAGTTTGAAGCACAACTGCAAAGAGAAACCGAAGCCGAACAAGCTAATCTTGCCAAATTTGAGGCACAACTAGACAGAGAAACAGAGGTGCAGCAATCCAAATTGGCTAGGTTAGAAGCTCAATTGCGCGGCGAAATTGCCTCTCAAAATGCTACAGTCGATCGGCTAAAAGCCGAATTAGCCAACGCCGAAGCCGAGGAACAACGCAACAAAGAACTTTCCGAAACAGGCGCAATTTCTGCTTCCGCCTACGACACCAAACGCTTAGCAGTAGAGACGGCTCGCCAGAGAGTCAAAGAAGCTGAAGCCATATTAGAAAAAACCGTGCAAACTTTGCGTGAGGAAATAGTCGAAACTAAAGCAACAATCAAACAAAAATTAGAAACAGGCCAGCAGGAAATCAATCAATCGCGAGCCAATCTCAAACGCAAGTTAGAAACAGGTAGGCAGGAAATTAACCAAGCCAGAGCCACCTTAAATCAAAAGATAGAAACAGGACGAGAACAAATCAATCAAGCCGAAGCAATACTCAAACAAAAAGCAGAAACCGGCCAAGAAGAAATCAATCAAGCCAAAGCAAATCTAGACCAAATTGCCGAAGTACGTCCCGAAGATGTGCAAGCAGCCCAAGCCGCCGTAGAAAGTGCGATCGCCACCAAACAAAAAGCTCAAGTAGACTTAAACTTAAGTTACGTCAAAGCACCCGTATCCGGCTACATCCTCAAAGTTCACAGCCGACAAGGAGAACGTGTCAACACTCAAGACGGCATCGTAGAACTAGGCGGCACTGACCAAATGTACGCCGTAGCAGAAGTTTACGAAACCGACATCGCCAAAGTGCGAAACGGCCAGCGCGCAACAGTCACCAGCCCGGTTTTTGCAGGCACTTTGGAAGGAACAGTCGATCGCATTGGCAAACAAATCGGCAAAAAAGATGTCCTCAATACAGACCCCGCCGCCGACACCGACGCGAGAGTTATCGAAGTAAGAATTCGCCTCGATCCGGCATCGAGCAAGAAAGTTGCAACCCTAACAAACTTGCAAGTAGAAGTTAAAATAGACATCTAACATGAGTAATTGGTAATTGGTCAGAGGAGCGATCGAGCTTGTTACTCATAAAAATTAATACGGGATGCGGGAAACTCAGTGGCTTCAGCCCGCTCGTGGGAAGCGACTCGGGGGACTTCAGTCCCCGTGTCTTTCTTAATTAGCAGAGTGATGCGGATCTTCGATGTATTTCCTAACAACTTCACTACTAATATTGCCTGCGGTACTAACAAAATAGCTGCTCGTCCATAAAGATGGCAGCTTTTTTAATTCTGGAAATTCAGCCCTTAAATTATGACTAGAACGTCCCTTGAATGCCTTGACAACTAACGCAGGAGTATCCATCGGCTTAACCGCTACAAATAAGTGTACGTGATCGGGCGCTACTTCCAGAGCTAAAATATCCCAACCTTTCTCGATTGAAAGTGCTAAAAATATTTCACGCAGCTTAGTTGCTACACTGCCAACCAGAACTTTTTTCCGGCGTTTTGGGATAAACACAAAATGGTAATTAAGTAGGAATTTGACGTGGTTGTGAGTCTGGTACTCAGGAAGTGGCAACATAAAGTTTTGTTGTTATGAATTGACTTATCCACTATACTCACCTAAACTAAATAAATCAACTAAATTTCGGAAAAAAGAGGTGACTAAAGTCAAAAAAACGATGGGAGTACAGCAAGTATTGCTGTCTCCTACCAAAGAAGTTGAGGCAGTGTTAATTTATCTTTGCCGACAATCTGGCAAGCTGTATAACAGCGCTGTCTATTTTGCTCGCCAAATCTTTTTCAAAACGGGAAGGTTGCTGACCGGAAAATTTGACTTATCTTTTGAACCGTCAATCGCCAAGTCGATGGTTGCTAAGTCGCTGCCTTCAACGCCTATGCAACAAACTTTGATGTCGGTTACAGAGGCGTTCAAAAGCTTCAAAGAGTTAAAAGCTCTGTACAGCAAAGGTCAATTGCATTTTAGACCCAAGCCTCCGAGCTATTTAACAGGTTCTAAATTGTTTAAAGTCGCCTACCCAAATTCTGGTGGATTAAAGCCAGCGCTTGTCGGCGACCAGTTGAGATTTTCCCTGGGCTTAACAGTACGGCGCTGGTTTGGGGTTTCTGAATTCTTTCTACCCATGCCGTCAAACATTGACTACTCAAAGGTTAAAGAATTTACAATTCTTCCGAAGAACGGTGCTTTCTACTTGGAGATGTCTTACGAAGTAGAATGTCAGCAACACGCTTTAGATTTTAGCCAAGCGCTATCAATTGATTTGGGAACTGCTGACAATTTAGCAGCTTGTGTGGATACGCTGGGAAATTCGTTCTTGATTGATGCTCGTGTTATGAAAGCGATAAATCAGCTCTGGAACAAAAAGGTAGCAACCCGAAAGGAAGGAAAGCCCACGGGTTACTGGGATAGCTGGCTAGACCGCGTAACTCGCAAGCGCAATCACCAAATGCGCGATGGCATCAATAAAGCTGCGAAGTTGATTGTTTCCCACTGCTTGAAGCATGGGATTGGCAATCTAGTAATTGGATGGAACCAAGGTTTTAAGTCCAATGCCGATATGGGTAAACTGAACAATCAGAAGTTTGTTCAAATGCCGTTAGGAAAATTGAAAGATCGGCTGAGCCAATTGTGCAATTTGCACGGTATCAAGTTTACTGAAACAGAAGAAGCATACAGCTCCAAGGCTAGTTTTCTTGATGGAGACTCCCTACCCAGGTACGGTGAAAAACCGCCTGAGTGGAAAGCATCGGGAAAACGAATTGAACGTGGCTTGTATCGCTCTGCCGATGGAACTGTAATTAACGCAGATCTAAACGGTTCGAGTAATATTCTAAGAAAAGTAGCCAGTAAGTTGGGTGTAAAACTTGACCGACTGAGTAGGCGGTGTTTGACCACCGTAGCGAGAATTAGGCTTTGGTAATAACTAAAGCCAATCTGTCAGCAGAATCTCAGCGGCTTTAGCCCGCTTGAGTGTCAATACTCGTTCTTCCCTCTTCCTCCTTCCTTATTCCCTTTTCCCTCTTCCTCCTTGCTTCTTCCTCCTTGCTTCTTCCTCCTTCCCTCTTCCTCCTTCCTTCTTCCCTCTTCCTCCTTCCTTCTTCCTTCTTCCTTCTTCCTTCTTCCTTCTTCCTTCATTGTATGGCAAAAATACCGCTAGCTTGGGCACAGTTAACTCGCGAAAAAATGCGCTTAGTAATCGCGCTAGCCGGCATTGGATTTGCTGACTTGCTGATGTTTATCCAGTTTGGATTTAGAGATGCGCTGTTTGAAAGTTCCATCAGCTTTCACTCGCAATTAAAAGGGGATATTTTTATCACCAGCACCCAGTCTACGGCTTTAATAGCCATGAAAAGTTTTCCCCAACGGCGTTTGTATCAAGCTTTGAGTTTTAATGGCGTTACCGGAATCAGCCCGGTATATCTAGGCTTTGGTTTGTGGAAAAATCCCGCCCCAGACAAAAACAATACCCGCCAACTGATGGTAATCGGTTTTGACCCCGCTCGTCCCATCTTTGAGCTGCCGGAAGTCAAAAATAATTTGGACAAAATCAAAATTTCAGATGTCGTTTTATTCGATCGAGCTTCCCGGCCGGAGTTTGGGCCAGTAGCAGAATATTTCAACCAGGGAAAGCCTGTGGAAACTGAAATAGATAACCGTCGCGTTACTGTAGAGGGGTTATTTACTTTAGGAGCATCTTTCGGTGCAGATGGCAATATTATTACCAGCGATTTGAACTTTCTGCGGATTTTTCACAGTAGAAGAACTAGAGGCTTAATTGATGTCGGAATTGTTCACTTGCAGCCGGGAACTGATGTCAAGGCAGTGATTGCAAAAATGAGGGCAAGTTTACCGCAAGACGTGACAATTGCTTCTAAAGAAGAGTTTGTAGCTTTTGAGAGAAAATATTGGGAGGAAAGCACGGCGATCGGATTTATTTTCACTCTCGGCGCGGCTATGGGATTTATTGTCGGCATCGTGATTGTCTATCAAATTCTCTATACTGATGTTAATGACCATTTGCCAGAATACGCTACGTTAAAGGCGATGGGATATAAAGACGGTTACTTTTTGAGTGTGGTTTTTCAAGAGGCTTTAATTTTGGCAATCCTGGGCTATTTGCCCGGACTTGGGATTTCTGTGGTGCTTTACAATTTAGCGAGAACTGCTACGAGTTTACCGATGTACATGACTTTGGGGAAAGTTGTAACTGTGTTTGCAATGACAGTGATCATGTGTTCTGTGTCGGGGGCGATCGCAGTTAGGAAGTTGCAGGCGGCTGACCCGGCGGATATTTTTTAAGGAAGGAAGGCACGACACGGATTCTGACACGGATACACGGATTGAAGAAGGAGGAATTATGAAATAAAAAACCACTAATAACTAATAACTAATAACTGATAACTAATAACTGATAACCATGAATACTTTACCAGTTGTCTCAATTAAAAACCTCAATCATTCCTTCGGCGAAGGTCAACTTCGCAAACAGACATTATTTGACATCAACCTCGAAATTTATCCGGGCGAAATTGTGCTGATGACAGGGCCTTCGGGGTCTGGTAAAACAACATTGTTAACCTTGATTGGAGCTTTGCGATCGATCCAAGAAGGTAGTCTGAAAATTCTCGGCCAAGAATTGCGGGGAACGGGGAAAAATAAATTAGTTAACGTCCGCCGCGACATCGGCTATATTTTCCAAGGTCACAATTTGCTCAAATGCTTGACAGCTAGGCAAAACGTGCAAATGTCTTTAGAACTGCACAGCCATCTTTCTCGCCAAGAAACTAATGATAGAATAGAGGGAATGCTGGAAGCTGTGGGGTTGGGAGACAGAATAGATTATTACCCCGACAGTCTTTCTGGCGGACAAAAACAAAGAGTTGCGATCGCCCGCGCATTAGTCAGCCAGCCGAAATTAGTATTAGCAGACGAACCCACAGCAGCCCTAGACAGTAAATCAGGTCGAGATGTGGTAGAAATTATGCGAGGTTTGGCCAAAGAACAGCACTGCACTATTTTGCTTGTTACCCACGACAACCGCATTTTAGATATAGCCGATCGCATTATTCACATGGAAGACGGCTACCTCGCACAAGATACATCAACAGCGGCTGCCACAGGCGTTCTTTCGGGAAAATAAAATTAACCCACCTCAACTTATTTCCGAGAACCGGGACGCTTTCCTCCTACCTTGGCAGGACTTTTTGTTGCACCTTTGGCTGGAGTTTTAGAACTACTTTTGCCACTTTTTTGACCTTTAGCTCCTGTCAACTGGCTCTCAAGGTCATTTGCAGGTCTACCAGCGGGCGTTCTCGTAGTCCTAAAGGTAACATTTACCCCTTCATTCGACTGTTCCAGCACCAACATCGGCGTCGGCTTGGCTTTTTGATCCCACTCAATATGAACGATGCGACCTTGAATTGTCGGCTGCCAACTGTCGTGGTCGTCTGAAGGACTCAGATAAGTTTCCAAACAGTCAATAATTTGATTAATTGTCGCCGATGTTGCCTGAGTCGGCAGTTTCATCAGCTTAATTTGAATCCGAAACAGCACACGTTTTTCTATTTTTACCGCCGGATCGCCAGTTTCGTATTCGATATCAAACATCGAATCTACTTGCCTGCCGCTGCCGGCATTCCCGTTTTTATCTCCCACTGCACCCTGAGTCGGACGCAGGGCAATACTAATTTTTTCTTTAACTTTTACCTTGATCTGGTTCACAATGGCAAAGTGAAATACTTCTTCCGCCATCCGCATTCTCAGGTAGTCTAAATTAAAGTCTCGCGAGTGGATAAGGTCGGGATTCTTTTCCATCTTTGACATGGTTTCCAGAGCCATTTTGTATTTTTTCTGGAGTTCTCGATTTCTAAACTCCTCAAATTTGAGCTTTTTATTCAAATCGTCGAGTTTTAGCTTGGTAAACACCGCTAAACCGATAAGCAATAACAACAGTAATCCCGCCCCTCCTATTAAGAGTTGGTCTGAGGACGGATCTCCGGGTTTAGCCTTTTTAGGTTTGGGAGAGGCTACTGCCAACCTTGGTTCTACAAGGATTATTTGGGTTGACATGGGCTTTTAAAGGGTAAAATTTGACGCTATATTTATACAGGACTCCAGAGTAGAGCTGGTAGTGCAACTGGATCAACCAACATTGACATCATTCCACCATCATCTTGGTACAACTGGATTTCTGCAACTGGAACACGCACCCTCTAATTAATACTTTATCTTTAACTGCAAGCCGGTTTCCGAAATATCGGGAAATCGCGCGCTGGCACTGGCCAATAGAAATGGTGAATTGTCTGTAATATATTATACCAAGATAGCTAAAAAAAATGTTTGTTCGGCGGTCTCCCTTTCTAGAAAAATAAAAATAAATACACATAAATTAATAGTAACTCTGGGAGCCAGCAGCGGAAAACCTCAAGGAGAACAGCAGATCGCCCGGACGATCGAGGGGCGGACGTTGGGAGAGTGATAATTCCTACTGTGCCCTCACTCCCGCCTTGCAAGCCCACCGGGCGGCTTGCTGTCAGAGGCGAGCTCTCTTTGCGATCGAACAACGTCTCCTTAGCTAAGATTACAGCTAATACCACCAATATTCGATCGTGACCTACGAACCCCTGCACCACAAATATCGCCCTCAGACATTTGCCGAATTAGTCGGTCAAGAGGCGATCGCCCAAACCCTCACCAGCGCCATCCTGCAAGAGCGCATAGCACCAGCATATCTATTCACCGGCCCCAGAGGCACGGGTAAAACCTCCAGTGCCAGAATTTTCGCCAAATCCCTCAACTGTATTTCTACGGTTGCCCCCACCCCCACACCCTGCGGCAAATGCAACGTTTGCCAAGAAATTGCCCGAGGTTCGACGCTAGATGTCATAGAAATTGACGCCGCCAGCAACACCGGAGTAGATAACATTCGGGATTTGATCGAACGAGCTCAATTTTCCCCCGTACAGTGCCGTTATAAAGTATATGTAATCGACGAGTGTTTGACCGGTGATTCTCAGGTAAAAACTAGCGAAGGTCTGATGCGGATCGACAATCCCAACATCAAAGGAAAACAAGTTCTCAGCTATAACGAAACTTCAGAAGTTTGGGAATTTAAAAAAGTTTTGAGGTGGTTAGACCGAGGGGAAAAACAAACACTGGTGATTAAAACCGCCAACCGAGAAATCAGATGTACCGGCCATCATCCAATCAGGACAGAACAGGGATGGATACGAGCAAAAGACGTAAAAGAAGGAGTGAAGATACTATCCCCTGTGAATGTGGGTGCGGCACCGTCATTCACAAAATTGGAACAGATGGACGCTTGCGGAGATTTGCCAGAGGACATCAATTTTACGGGAATACCTACGGACAAAAATCCTACGACTTGGCCTCTATTCTGGAACAGGCTCAAGCCATCCAACCTCTCTGTGCGTGTGGCTGTGGAGAACAACTCGAAATACCAGACTTTTTACAAAAAAAAGGCAAAGGGATTAAGAGTATTCAGTCTCATTGGCAGCGACATCCGTATAAAAAAGGACATGGACTTTGGGATGCAAGAACGGAAAAGTTCTTGGCAAATGCCGAAGTTTTGCAACCAGAAACACTCGGACTCATCTACGGAACATTACTTGGAGACGGTTTTATCACCTACCCAAATAAATATAGCCGATTTCCAAGATTGGGCTGGACACACGGAGAAAAGCAGCGGGAATGGTTGGAATACAAAGCTTCTTGCCTTTCGACACTGCGACCAAAGTTACGAGTTACACCTAACCGAGGATACGGAAATATATCAGTCTGTTGCAACACCGTCTGCCATCCCCAACTTAGAGATGTCTTTGACGCTGTTAAACCCAACGGAAACGGAAAATACGTCACAATGGATTGGCTCGATCGCGTCACTCCAGAAGGACTTGCTTGGTGGTACATGGATGATGGCTCGCTCAGCATTTCCCCAGAAGGAAGTCCAAGCATCCAAATTCATACAGAAGGATATTCTAGGGCAGAAAATCAACTTCTTGCCAATTGGCTTACAGGTTTGGGATACCCAACAACAACTAAATTTTACACAAGGTCTAACACCTGTAAAACCTACCACTACATACACATGGGTGCTGAAACCAGTAGAAAATGGGTATCAGACTTTAAAAAATATTCAATCCCTTCAATGGATTACAAGTTTGGAGACAGTCGAATCTGTAAAAGTCGCTGGGGTCAAGAGAGTTTATGATATTGAAGTAGAAGACAACCACAATTTTGTCGCTAACGGTCTTCTGGTTCATAATTGCCATATGCTAAGCACCCAGGCATTCAACTCTCTACTCAAAACCCTAGAAGAACCGCCCGATCGCGTTGTATTCGTCCTCGCCACAACCGACCCACAAAGAGTATTACCAACTATTATTTCTCGCTGCCAAAAGTTCGACTTTCGCCGCATCCCCCTCGAAGCAATGATTGCTCACTTGCACAAAATTGCCCAATTAGAAAACATCAATATTGCCAGTGATGCAGTACAAATGGTTGCTCAAATCGCCCAAGGAGGTCTGCGAGATGCCGAAAGTTTGCTCGACCAACTGAGCTTATTTCCCGGTCAAGTAACAGTTGAAAAAGTTTGGGATTTAGTCGGCGCAGTTCCCGAAAATGACTTAATGGATTTGCTGCAAGCTATTGACAAAGATAACGCTACAGCACTAATAGACATGACTCGCCACCTCATGGATCGCGGTCGGGAACCGCTAATTGTGCTGCAAAGTCTCGCAAGTTTTTACCGAGATTTGCTAATAGCCAAAGCTGCACCGAAACGGTCAGATTTAGTAGCTTTAACATCTGCAACTTGGGAAAAACTGGGGGATTTTGCCCGCCATTGGGATGCGGAGTTGATTTTGGCAGGTCAGAAACATTTGCAAACCCACGAAGTGCAAATTAAAAACACCACTCAGCCGCGTTTGTGGCTGGAAGTAACGCTGTTGGGATTGTTGCCTTCAGCAATTAGAACTCACCAGCAACCAACAAGCGAACCAGCGAAAAATGTTGCTCCATCACCACAAAATTACCCCCCCCAACCAAGGGCGGGCACGGGGGCACCGCCCCTACAATCGGCGGGGAGCCAGACATCTAATATTGAACAATCTTCAGTTCCCAATTCGCAAACTCCTCCGCCGCAGTCGCCGTCTGTGGCTAATCGAATAGAAAGCACACCTCCGGCAGCGATTCCTGCACCTGTACCAACTGCTGAAACGAATCAAACAAATTATTCACCTGCTAATTCAGCCGATGAAATCGATTTAAATCGAGTGTGGGAACAGGTACTTGACCGCGTGCGGCCGCATGGAACTCAATCGCTGCTTCGCCAACATGGACAGCTAGTAATTTTTAGCAATGATACTGCTCATGTTAAGATTAGTTCGCAGCCGTTGCTCAATATGGTTAAAGACAAAGTAGCTAATATTGAAGAAGCTTTTTTGCAAATTTTCAACCGTCGAGTTACCGTAAAAGTGGGCTTGACAAATCCCGCTGAAACTAAAAGTTCCCGCGCCAAGGATTTGCCCACTTCTAACGGACTTGGTGGCGAAAATCCCAGGAATTCTCATCCTGTGAGTGATGCTGGCCAACAGGTGCAGAACTCGCCGGCTTCTGAAATTACAGATGATTTTTTGGGCAAGGGTAGAGAAGAACAAAAACACCCGCCAGCGGCTGAAAATACCGCCGTTAATGTGCCGGCAATTTCCGAATCGCGATCATCGCCCACAAACGGTTCTACAGACTCTCAAAATGACTTTAACGCTCAGGCTATAGCGGTGCGTGATGATGCGCGAGATGTCGCGAATTCGACTAGGAAGTTGGCTGATATGTTTGACGGGGAAGTAGTCGATTTGTCGGATGACTTGGAGGTTTGGGAGTCGGAAACTTTTAGATTGGAATCTGAACCGGATTTTTCCGAGTTATCTTCTGAGTTAGGTGAGGATGATTTTATTGATTGGTAAATGAGAATTGAGCATTGGGCATTGGGCATTGGCTTGATATGATATCAATTCCGGTTGCACTCTTGGACATGATAGAGGAGACGGCAGTGCCATCTCCCTACAATGTTATTTTGGGTAGGGAGACGGCACTGCCGTCTCCTAATTTCGGCTACTAATAATTTCGATGCAACCGGAAACGATATGATATGTTGTACCATGCTCAAGAACAGGCAAGATGCCTGTTCCACAAAGAGTGAATTTTCTTGTGGGGAGTATGGGTTGGGCAGGAGAGCCCGCCCTAAAAGACTTATTGACAATGTCAGAAACCTCAGCTATCAGGCGTGAGGCTTGAAAGAGAAATCTAACAGGCCATTCTGACCAGACTAAGCTTTAAA